>NZ_JANMZH010000584.1:0-88625 GCF_031383065.1 Microcoleus sp. OTE_8_concoct_300
AGTTCTCAAACAAGAGCATCTCAACGATATTCACATACTGGTATTGCGGCAGGCTTGGGAAGGACACTCTTATCCAGAGATTGCCAAAAGCGCGGGTTATGATGCCGAATACATTAAGTTTGTTGGCTTTCAGTTATGGCACGTTCTCAGTCGGCTATTCGGAGAAAAAGTCACCAAGAGTAATGTTCAGTCTGTTATGCGACGGAAAGCGCAACAGGCACAAGTAACCGTCCCACTACCAAATAGCCGAATTAGTCACAATATCAACCAACAAATCGATCGGAGTGGTGCGATCGCCGATCGAGTTGCAACAGATGTAACCAAACTCAACAAAACTATTAATTGGGGAGAAGCAATTGATGTTTCTATTTTCTACGGACGTGCACAGGAATTAGCTTTATTAGAACAGTGGCTAATTGTCGATCGCTGCCGCCTAGTGACGCTGTTGGGGATGGGTGGCATTGGTAAAACCTCTCTCTCTATCAAAGTAGCAGAACGCATCCAAGAACAATTTGATTATATTATTTGGCACAGTCTCTACAATGCTCCATCGCTACTCGACTTATTGGTAGAATTGATTCAATTTCTCTCGAACCAACAGGAAACAAATTTACCGGAAACTGTGGGTGCTGGAATCTCGCGCCTGATGCACTATCTGCGACAGCATCGGTGTCTTTTAATATTAGATAACTTCGAGTCAATTCTACAGGAAGAAGAACGCACGGGTTGTTATCGACAGGGATATGAAGGCTACGGTCAACTTCTGCGATGCGTAGCCGAAATAAACCATAAAAGTACCCTGCTACTAACCAGTCGAGAAAAACCGAGCGGTTTAGCCGCTAAAGAAGGTAAAAATTTGCCAGTTCGTTCATTACAACTAACAGGTTTAACAACCCCAGAAGCACAGGAAATTGTCCAAGGTATTGCTGTTTTTCAAGGCTCAGACTGCGAATGGGATATTTTGAGATCCCACTATGCTGGAAATCCGTTAGCCTTAAAAATGGTTGCTCCAGCCATTCATGATTTTTTTGAAAGTAGCCTGACCAGATTTTTAGAGCTTTTAAATCAAGGAACTTTAGTATTTGATGATATTCGGAACCTATTAGACCGACAATTCAATCGTTTATCAGATGTAGAAAAAAAGGTGATGTACTGGCTGGCGATCGAGCGGGAGCTAGTCTCGCTGATAGAATTACAACAAGATTTAGTTTCAAAATTAACTGTCAAAGAATTACTAGAGGTTTTAGGTTCTCTCGTTAGACGTTCTCTCATCGAAAAAACCTCAGACGGCTACACTCAACAACCCGTCGTCATGGAATACATGACGGAACGATTAATCGAAAAAGTCTGCACTGAGATAACCAGCAGCGAAATTGACCTTCTCAGAAGTTATGCTCTTCTCAAAGCTACAGCTAAAGAATACCTTAGAGATACCCAAGCTCGTCTTATCCTTAAACCAATTGCCGATCGACTGCTTTTTAGTTTTGAATGCCAGCAACTTCTCGAAAACCAACTCAAACCAATTCTGGCATCGCTGCGCGGTAAACCAACACTAGAAACTGGCTATGCTGCGGGTAATATTATAAATCTGTTACGTCAGATGCAGGCCGATTTAAGCGGTTGGGATTTTTCTAATTTGACGGTTTGGCAAGCTTATTTACCCGATACGAATTTGCATCAGGTAAACTTTGCTGGGGCTAATTTAGCTAATTCCGTTTTCGCCGAAGTTTTGGGAAGTGGTTTGTCAGTCGCTTTTAGCCCGGATGGAAAACTTTTAGCTTTGGGCGATACGAATGGTGAGATTCACTTGTGGCAAATGCCAGAGGCTAGGCTGCTGAGAACTAGCAAAGAATACGGCAGCATCGTGTTATCCGCTGCTTTTAGTCCGGATGGGAAAACTCTTGCTACTGGCGGTAGTAACGGGACGATTCGTTGCTGGGATGTTAGCAGTTGGTCTATCCGTCAAATATTGCAGGGAAATACTAGCACTGTGCTGGGAGTTGCTTTCAGTCCTGATGGCAAGATGCTTGCTAGTAGCATCGGTGATGGAACTGTGCGTTTTTGGGATTGGAGTAATGGACGATGCTTGCTAACATTGCCAGCACACCAAAGTCAGGCGCGCTCGCTTGCTTTCAGTCCTCAAGGTAAGATTTTAGCTAGTGGCGGTGATGACGGAACGCTCAAACTGTGGGATGTAGAGACGGGAGAATGCCTGAAAATGTTTGAGAGTGACAGCAGTCAAATTCGATCGGTTGCTTTCAGTCCGGATGGTAAAACGATAGCCAGTGGCGGTGATGATTCTGCGATCGACCTCTGGGATATTAACACGGGTGAAGTCTTGAGGATTTGCTCTGGACATTCACAAATAGTGGTGTCTGTTGCCTTTAGTCCTGACGGTCAGATTTTAGCAAGTTGTAGCGAAGACCGCACCGTGAGATTGTGGGAGGTTGCATCCGGTCAGTGCCTAAAAACACTGCAAGCACACACCAGTCCGGTTTCAGCCGTCGCGTTTAATCCTGATGGCAAAACTTTAGCTAGCACTGGTGAAGACCGCACCCTAAAACTGTGGGATGTTAAAACAGGTCAATGTCTGAAAACACTTTACGGGCAAAGCAATCCAGTCACATCGGTAGTTTTTTCACCCGACGGTCAAACCTTAGCCAGTAGCGATCGCGCCGTCAGGTTATGGAATCCTAAAACAGGAAAATGTCTTAAAAGCTTACAGGATGGACAGACTAATCGGTTGAAATCCATTGCTTTCAGTCCCGATGGACACCTGCTGGCAAGTGGATTCTATGACACTACTGTCAGGTTATGGGATGCTACGACTGGACAGTGCCTAGAAACTTTACAGGGTCATTCAACTTGGGTTTGGGGAGTCGCCATCAGTCCGGACGGTAAGACGTTGGCTAGTTTCAGTGGCGACCAGATTATAAAACTATGGGATATCACGACAGGACACTGTCTTTATACTTGTGCCGAACCTGAGGGCTGGGTGTTGGCAGTTGCGTTTAGTTTTTCAGGTCATATCTTCGCTTCTGCCAGTGCTGATAATACGGTGAAGTTATGGGATATCAGTACAGGGGAAGTTTGGAAAACTTTTACCGGACATAGGGGTTGGGTTTGGTCTGTTGCCTTTAGTCCTGATGGTAATATCCTGGCAAGCAGCAGTAGTGACAGTACCATCAAATTTTGGGATATCAATACAGGAGAATGTCTGATAACCCTAAAGGGACATGACGGTATTGTGTCATCTGTAATGTTCAGTCCTGATAGTACACACTTGGCGAGTGGCGGTCATGACCAAACTGTACGAGTGTGGGATGTTAGCACGAATGAGTGCTTGCAAGTTCTGCGGGGACACGACAATTGGGTGTGGTCGGTTGCTTTTAGTCCAGATGGTCAAATTCTAGCCAGTGCCAGCCAAGATGAGACGATTAAGCTTTGGGATGCCGTAACGGATAAGTGTATCAAAACCTTGCCTGTTCCCAAACCTTATGAAGGAATGAATATTACAGGTGTTAAAGGTTTAACTGAGGCGACTGTTGCGACGCTCAAAACACTGGGGGCAGTTGAAGTAAATTGATCGCGACTAATACCAAATCCGGGTTTACTACCCCTTTTTTTTTGTATTATTTGTCATTGCGGGGAACGAAGCAATCGCTTAGTCTCTGCGATTGCTTCCTTCCTGGCAATGACGGAGGGGTAGTCATGATATTAAACCCGGATTTGGGATCGGGCGACTACATTGGAGGGGGTGGGGCGTCTTGAATTTTATCCAGTGCTGCTTTCATTTCAGGAGTGGCTAGCAACTTTTGGGTATCTGCGATCAAACGATCGCCCCAGAGGTTTTCTTTGAGATATTCTACGGTAGCATAGCGTTTGTCGAGTTTCAGAGCTGCTTCTCCCATCGCTAAGCCTTTTGCTTGGTCGCCTTTGCCGTAGAGTGCTACTGCTAGAGCTAGCATTGATTCTGCTGCTTTGTCGTCGAGGGCGATCGCCTGTTCCCAGCGTTTGATAGCGCCATCGACATCTCCCATTTCGTATTTGACCAATCCGATATTGTTGATAGCGGGCCAGAGGTTTTTTTCTAAAGCAAAGGCTTTTTCGTACTGGGCGATCGCCTGATCAAACCGCTTGAGCTTGTAAAAACTGTTACCCAAATCAAATAAAGCGCCCGGAGTGTCTGGTTGTAATTTCAACCCTGCTTGCAAATATTCCGCTGCTTTCTGGTAGTTCGCTTTCCGAAAGTGAGCTTCTCCCAAGACAAATTTAATAGAGGCATTTTCTGGCGATAGAGATTGAGCTTGCCCCAAAGCTTCAATGCCCTTGTCAAACTGCTCGACTTGAAGGTACAAACTGCCTAACAAAGTCCAAGTTTGAGCATTCTTAGGGGCTAATTGTGTAGCAAGTTCGGCTCTGGGGACGGCCAGTTCGTACTGCTGGAGTCTGGCTAGCTGGACCGCTTCTTCTGCAAGGCTGACGGCTGTTTGTTCGAGTTGGGCAGAGTCGATTTGCAGGGTGTAAGGCAGGAGTGCCTGTGCGACAGCAGGCTCGGGCATTGTCCAAAAACCGAGTGCGAGCACCAAAGATATTAAAGGAATGCGATTAGGCACTGTACAGCCCCAGAAAAAAATATAAGGGTTTCTCGATAGCCTATAATAACCCATATTTTTGAGTTTTGATATTGCTTCCTGACTCGCAACGCTTCGCGGTTTTCTGTTAAATAGTTCCAAACTTCTGTTTGGAAGGAAGGAATAAGAGTTTTTCTTCACCGCTTTAGAGAGGACTGAAGTCCTCACTACAAACCGGGTAAATTCTTCATTTTCAGGAACTTGAGTGACTTAATAAAGTCTGTTGAATTTTGTCTAATAATTGTGCGGCCGACAAGGAAGAAGGCAAAATTTTGGCAGATACTTCTTGCAGCAGAAAGTCGATCGCCTCGGATTCCGAATTTACAGCAGACCGATAATCCCAGACTAAAATTGGCCGTTTAACTGCCATTTGCCGGAGGTTCGATAGCGCCTGCAACATAGCGGGGGATTCAGAGGGGGCATCTGGCAAGCACAGCAAAACTAAGTCAACGCTTTGATATTGCAACTGCTGCAAAACTTCTTTCCAGCAGGGAGCGATCGACCCTCGAAATCCTGCGGTTTGGATGTACTGAATCAAAGCTTGAAAGTTGGGAGTAGAAAACTGGGAATTGGGTAGGGGAATCTGGGCATTTGTCGGTCGATCGCGATTTTCCAATTCTTCCGTCGGGTTCCCCCCAGCAGTGCGGTGCAAATCGGGTAAAGTTGAAATGTCAGCAAATAAAATGCTGGGCTTCCAACTCATGCCAGCAGCGACTTGAATCACTTGCCACAATGCACTTGCCACCAACCCAATACCTGAAGTTTCACTGTCCTCGGGACCCAGAGTAGCCAAACAGGGAAATACCGACAATTTTTTGACTTGATTTGCCAGTTGCGTAGTTATGGGGTCTAAAGTCACCAAGGGGAGAGAGCCCAAATTTCGAGACCGACTTAACTGTTCGATAAAAGCTAAGGGGTTTTCCAGTTGACTTGTACCGTCCAAGACGATCACGTCGGGCCGCCAAATTCGGGCCACGAGTTCTGCTTGGCCGAGGTCGTCTGCTTCTAAAACCCGGCAGTAGTTGGGGTTGAGCAGTAAAGCGGAACCTTGAGAGGAACTGTTTTGCGGGCTGAGCCACAACACAGTTAAATAACTCCTTACTTTGGCGGTACTGGCATTACTGTGACCGATCAAGTCTGCCAGCAGCCGCCGCAAAGCTGGTGCTTCTACCGGCAAGCTCAAAAAGCCTTCGGCTCGGTTGACACTGGCCCGTTCTTTTTCCCCTCTGGTGGCCGTGACGATCGCCGGAATCGATCGGGTATCTGGATCGCTCTTGAGCAGCGTCAGCACGTCCCAACCGGACAGCAGCGGCAGCAGCGGGTTGAGGAAAATCGCTTCGGGACTAAACCTGCGGGCTTTTTCCAGCGCTTCGGTGCCGGAACGGGCGACTATTACTTGGTAGCCCAAGCCCGAGAGGACGTTGGTTAAATCTTCGATATATTTGGGAACTGCTTCGACTATTAATACTAAACGAGAGCGAGAATTGCCGATCGGAGTCTGATATGGGGGTTTTAATAATTCTGACTCGGCGGAGGTCGGTGCTGGGAATTCTTCGCTGCTGTTTCCCGGAGGATTTGGCGGCAGTAGCAGGGTAAATTGAGAGCCTTGGTTTTCTGAGGAAATAAACGAAACGTCTCCGCCGTGGAGCCTAGCTAGGCGTTGAGTCAGTACCAGTCCCAGCCCGGTTCCTTGAAAGCGCCTGGTGAGGGGGCTTTCTAGCTGTTGGAATTTCTCAAAGATCAAGTGCTGTTTGTCGGCGGGGATGCCGATGCCGGTGTCCCAAACTGTGAATGCGATCCAGCCTTCCCAAACATTTACTTTCAATCCGATTTTGCCGCCCGCTTCGGTGAATTTTAGGGCGTTAGAAAGGAGATTAACGAGCATTTGCCGCAGTCGCAGTCCGTCGGCAATTAAGTAGCTCAGCCCTGGTTCTATTTCGAGTGTAAATTCGATTTGGGCGGAGGTTTCTGCGTTTGCTGCGCCATCCGTTTTGCTCTGCCCTGGAGGGGATTTTTCTTCTTGCTGTTGCAGTTGTTTTGCTTGTTCAAAGGCTGTTTTGCAGGTAGCTGCTATTTCGACCGGTTCGGGAATTAGTTCTAGCTGCCCGGTTTCCATCCGGGTCAAGTCTAAAATGTCGTTAACTATTGTCATTAAATGCCGCCCACTTTTATGGATTAGTTTGGCGTAGCGTGTTTGGCGGTCGTTGAGTTCTCCGATCAATTTATCTTTGAGGAGGCTGGACAAACCGAGGACGGCGGTGAGCGGGGTTTTTAGTTCGTGGCTGATGCAGGATAAAAATTCGTCTTTGAGTCGGTTGAGGTGGATTAAATCTGCGTTTTTCGCTGCTAGTTCTTTGGCGACTAAATGTTCTTCGGTGACATCTTGTCCCATTACTAAAATTAGCTGGTCTGAGAGCGGCTGTTTGACAAATTGCCAGATCCGTTCTTGACCTTTTTGTACGGGGCAATCGCAAATGTAGGTGTCTGGTTTGCCGGCCATCGGACACCAAGCTGGAGCGGTTAATGTTGAGGGGGAGGCGGCCGCGTACAGGGGGAGCGGGCAACTGGTGGCTGCGGTTGAATCGCGATCGCCCGAGCTACTTGCTCCTACTAGGCTCATGCACTCTTGGGTGAAGGCTTCTAGCTGCACGCTCTTGTATTCGGTTGTTAAATGGCTGGGTTTGTGGGGCGAGTGTTTGCGCAAATTTGCTGCTGGTTCGGGAACTGGTTCCGGGCCTGCTCCCAGGAAAATCCGCCACGCTGCGTTTTGGCTGACTATTTGTGCGGTGGGGGTTTGCAATCTCAGGGGCAGGGGCAGTTTTTCTAGGAGTTGGACTAGGGAGTTCAGGTTTTCTGAGGGTTTCAATCCTGCTTCTAGAAAGCGCACTTGAGCGTCTAGGGCGGTGGCGATGGCGGAGGCAACGGGCATTAATTCGATTTCTTTGACGGCTGTTGGCTTGGCATTCAGGCTGCTGTTAAGTGCAGCGAATTGCAGCAAGCTCAGGCTGTCTAGCATTCCTAAAAATTTACCGCTGGCATCTGTGAGGGCGATCGGGCTATTAGAGGAGCCGCCGGCGGTTTGGCGGTTTTGCCGGGCTGGGGTGTTCAGTTCCTCTGTTTGCAGGTATTGCCAGAATTCGCTGACGCTCAGAGCCGCGGGTAATGCCCTGAGTGGTTCGATCGCGAGGGCGCTTTCTGACAAAGGTTGCTGCCCGTCGTTTGTGCAATCGGCCACAAGTGCCCAAAGGCTGCGGAGGTAAACTAATCCTAGCGGCTGTTGCTGTTCGTTGACTACTGCGACTCGATCGCAGTTGCTGGAGCTGAAAATTGACCGCAGCGATTCTAGCGCCGCCGTTTGGAGGCACAGCGGCACTGGCTCGATAAAATTTTTGAGACTGGGGCTGGTGGTTGGCATAACAAACCTGAGAGTCTGCTATCTATAGCAGTAATATTTTTGATATTCAAGGTAGCTGCGGCTTTCTGTATCTTATTTTGTTTTATATCAGTTCGCTATCATGCCCGGGATCTGCACCGAGACCTAGGAGTTCGATGCCAGCACCTGATTTGAGGCGACTAGCAATTATTTTAAGGCTTAAGCTTAATTGCAGAAATCTAGCTCAGGGTGCTTGACACAAAAACAAAGGAGTACACTTTCATTATTCCTGTGCTGCAAGCAGATCGCTTATTTTGCGGTTAAGATTGGTTAAAATAAATGTTGAGATGATTGTTAAAATGTTAAGTTTTTTGTAAAGGAGATATCAACTCTGAGCGATCCAGCACTTTCGGGCAACTTAGGTGGTGTACCTACAGCTTTGCTTCCCCAACTGTCTATCGGTATTTTTATCCGCTCTGAGGAAATCGCAGCCTCTGCGATCGAGCTTTTGAGGGGCGAACGCTATGCTTTAACGCACATTAAGTCGGCAGTGGAGTTTTTGGGGTTCCTTAAAAACAATTATCACCTTGATTGTTTGGTTTTTGAGGTGGATCGGGATCTGCGATCGCTTCTGGGCAAGCTGCAAGAACGATCAATCTTTTTGCCTGCGGTGATTTTTTCGCCCCAGCCCGGGGTGGCAGAAAAGCCCGAAGCACCATATTCAGATGGTTTTGAGGCGGCAGCCAGTACCGCCAACAAGAGTCAAGAGGAAAGCTGTACTTTTTTTTATCACCCTGCTGAGGTGCAACTGGCAATCGCTCGATCGAGCGAAATAGCTTTAAGTATCGATCGGGCGATCGCCCAATTTCTGAAACTTTCAACTCCGGTTCCTGTCAATTACCAATCCGCAACGGTCGATGCGACGGTCCAATTAACGGCTCAAAGTTTGCTAAGCCGACAGCAGCGGAGGCTGGCGGAAAAATTACGCGAGCGATTAGGATACTTAGGTATCTATTATAAAAGAAATTCACAGATTTTTTTGCGAAATCTCTCTGCACCCGAGAAGCAAAAGTTTTTGGAGCAACTCAAGTCAAGTTATCGCGACATCCTTTTAAATTATTTTTCTCAAGATACTGCGGTCAACAATCAAATAGATGAATTTGTGAATTTGGCTTTTTTTGCTGACATTCCCGTCACTCAAATTGTAGAAATTCACATGGAATTGATCGACGAGTTTGCTAAACAGCTAAAATTAGAAGGGCGCAACGAGGAAATATTGCTCGATTACCGCTTGACTCTGATTGACGCGATCGCTCATATGTGCGAGATGTACAGGCGATCGATTCCGAAAGAGGCATCTCAAGGTAAAAGGTAGAAGGGATGCGGCCGAATTTAAGCAAGAAGAAGGTAGAAGAGAGAATTTAACAAAGCAGAAAGGAGAAGACAAACGGGCGCGCGATCGCCAGGCGGAAATTATTATAAAATAACAAAGAACAGCGGATTCAAGACAAATAACAACTATAACTAACATCTGACAACTAATACTCAACATTTAAAAAAGTTTATGAGTTCTCTGAAGAAAACCTACGTTCTGAAGCTGTACGTTGCGGGGAATACTCCCAACTCCGTGCGAGCATTGAAAACCCTCAAGGACATTTTAGAACAAGAATTCCAAGGAGTCTACGCGCTGAAAGTCATAGACGTTCTCAAAAATCCTCAGCTAGCAGAAGAGGACAAAATATTGGCAACCCCAACACTGTCGAAAATCCTGCCGCCGCCAGTGCGAAAAATTATTGGCGATTTGTCCGATCGCGAGAAAGTTCTGATAGGATTAGATTTGCTCTATGAAGAACTTCGGGAAGAAAACCTGAATTCATAAGATAATCATGTGAGAGTCAGTCGATTTTAGATTTGAGACGGGGGCGTGAGACGTTCGGCGAGCGCGAGCGTCGAGCCGTCGAGTCGCGCTCGCCGTCGAACGATTTGAGATTTTAGATTTACTCCACAGATGCAATCTGGGAGCTTGAACAAGAGTCTAAAATTTTGATCTCTCCACGACAGGAGTCGGGGGCTTGTATCTGTTTTGGGCGGGGTCATTAGTCAGCAGTCAGAAGTCATTAGTTATTGAGCAAGAGTTAAAACTAAAAGCTGGGTACAAATACTCCTGATCCGCGGTTAATGATTGACAACTAAATAATACTGAGAGTTGACAAAAATCGACATGAATGAAATTAGTCAAACGGTTCAACGAGAAGGATTGGTAACGGCAGGAGTTGAAAAAATCCGCACCATGATTGAGGGTTTCGATGACATCAGTCACGGCGGAATGCCGCTGGGCAGAACCACCCTAGTCAGCGGCACATCAGGAACGGGAAAAACTTTATTTGCCGTACAATTTCTCTATAACGGAATTACCCATTTTGACGAAGCTGGAGTGTTCGTTACTTTTGAAGAATCTCCCACAGATATTATTAAAAATGCTTGCAGTTTCGGTTGGGATCTGGCACAGTTAATCGAGGAAGGCAAGCTATTTATTTTGGACGCTTCCCCCGATCCGGAAGGTCAAGATATCGTAGGAAATTTTGATTTATCAGCCTTAATTGAGCGAATTCAGTACGCCATTCGCAAGTACAAAGCCAAGCGGGTTTCTATAGATTCGGTAACAGCCGTATTTCAGCAGTACGACGCTGCATCGGTGGTGCGACGAGAAATTTTTCGTTTAGTTGCGCGCCTCAAACAAGTAGGAGCAACTACAGTTATGACTACGGAACGGGTGGAAGAATACGGCCCGGTGGCACGGTTTGGAGTGGAAGAGTTTGTGTCGGATAATGTAGTGATTGTTCGCAACGTTTTGGAAGGAGAACGCCGCCGCCGCACAATGGAAATTTTGAAGTTGCGGGGTACAACTCACATGAAGGGCGAATATCCTTTTACAATGACTAATGACGGAATTAATATTTTCCCATTGGGGGCGATGCGATTAACTCAAAAGTCTTCTAACGTGCGGGTTTCTTCCGGCGATAAAACTCTCGACGAAATGTGCGGTGGCGGTTTCTTCAAAGACTCAATTATTTTGGCTACGGGTGCAACGGGAACCGGCAAAACGCTCTTGGTGAGCAAGTTCTTGCAGAATGCTTGTATGAACGGCAATCGGGCGCTGCTGTTTGCCTATGAAGAGTCGCGAGCTCAGTTGTTCCGCAATGCTTATTCTTGGGGCATTGATTTTGAGGAAATGGAAGAGAAAGGACTGCTGAAGCTGCTGTGTACTTACCCGGAATCTGCAGGTTTGGAAGACCACTTGCAGACTATTAAATCAGAAATTGCTGAGTTCAAACCTTCTCGAATTGCTATAGACTCGCTGTCTGCCTTAGCTAGGGGTGTCAGCAATAATGCTTTCAGGCAATTTGTGATCGGAGTGACAGGTTTTGCGAAGCAGGAAGAAATAACCGGCTTTTTCACGAATACAAGCGACCAGTTTATGGGTTCTCATTCGATTACAGACTCCCATATTTCTACGATTACTGACACGATTATCATGCTGCAGTATGTAGAGATTCGAGGAGAAATGTCGCGGGCAATTAATGTGTTTAAGATGCGCGGTTCGTGGCACGATAAAGGAATTCGGGAATACACGATTACTGAAAGAGGGCCGCAAATTAAAGATTCGTTTCGCGGTTACGAACGGATTATCAGCGGTTCTCCTACTCGCATTACGATTAATGAGAAGAGTGAGCTATCGCGGATTCTCCAGGGCGTGCAAGGTCAAGACGATGAGGAGATTTGAGAGTTAGCAGTGATTCTTCATTATAAAGTAGGTTGGGTTGAGCTAGGAAACCCAACTTTTTTAATTTGAGGAGTTTGTGAATATTTATAGCAACCGCGACCCTAATGGGGAGATTCTTAATTGCTGAAATATGAGCTTTTATTGCCTTCTGCATCAGTGCCTTCTGCTATAGCAATCCGACTAAATAGGTTGTGGTAAAAATCTTGGGGTAAACTGTTGCCCATCTAAATTGTATATTTCAATGACGTATCAAAAATCATAAAACCTTCTCCCCATCCCACCCTCAAGCATAACAGAAAATCTTTCTGGCCTAGCAGCTTAGTGCCGGGCCCTGCCTATCCCTACTACCCCTAGATTTAGGGAACGGGGGATTGCCTCTACAAAAATATGAGAACTCAACTGGGAGGGTGATATGTAGCAGCGAGTTGGCCGGTGGTGTGATGATTTGCCGCTTATTTCCCACCATCGTTGGTCTGCCGATCGTCTTATGTGGCATTGTACAGGCAGGAGTGCGTCACAATCTCTACACCCAGGAAATCGGCATTGCATTGCTGTACCTTTTGACGATTATAGTTATGGGTAATTTCATTTTGTGGGATGCTAAAACACAGTGTTTTATCGACTATCCAGCACTTCACCACCCCCTCACCGGCCTTGGCAATCGCCTATTATTTAACACAAATATCTCTCTAGAAATCGCTCTAAATCAGCAATTAGGCAGTTTTTGGGCACTTTTATTCCTGGATTTAGATCGGTTTAAACTCACATCTTGCACCATTCTCAAGAACAGGCTTTCCGGCTTCACAAGAAAATTCACTCTTTGTGGAACAGGCCGGAAAGCCTGTTCATAAAAAACTTATTGAGAATGGTGCAACATCTCAGTTTAAAACGATTAACCATACTTTAGGGCATGGTGTGGGAGATGACTTGCTCAAAGCAGTTGCTCAAAGGCTTGTTGAAGAGCTTGGCCCGCTGGGGTGGGGACGAATTTACAATCCTGTTCACCAGGCTGAGTGGGCGTGATGCGCTGTTAGATGCGCCACTATCCAAGAAGCCCTCAAACCCACTTTTATTCTTAAAAACCATTATTTACCCATCACCACCAGTGTTGGCATCTCCCTATATCCACAAGCTGGAATGAATGTCGATACCTTGCTCAAAAATGCAGATATTGCCCTATATCGTGTTAAGGACTCGTGGCGCAATACCTATAGTTTTTAAACAGCAACAATACCTTTGCCCGAATCCAATACCGAGGCGATCGAAAATCCCTTGAATTGTGCTTGGAAGGCGAATGCTTGCTGTATTATCAGCCTCAGCTCGATTTGCAAACAGGTAGCCTGGCTGGTGTTGAAGTTCTCCTACGATCGCATTCTCCTGAACTAGGTTGGATTCCTCCCGATCGATTTATTCCCATCGCCTTTATAAACTGGATTGATTTTGCCCTCCGAGCGAATGGATTTTAGAGCAAGCTTGTTGGCAATATCAGCAGTGCCTAGGAGGAGTAATTCTTCCTAATATAGCGGTGAATCTGTGGGCACGTCAACTCCCCCAACCAGCTTTAATCGCTAAGATCGATCGCATTCTTGAGCGCACCGAGAGGAAACCGAAATATCTAGGGCTAGAGATTACCGAAACGGCAATGATGCTTAATTTTGACATTACCTACAATGTTTTGAGCCAATTATCGGAGCGCGGTATTGGGATTTCTGTCGAGGATTTTGGGACTGGCTATGCTGCTTTTAACTACCTGAAAACTTGGACGGTGAAGTCACTCAAAATCGATCGCTCATTTGTGCGCGATTTAGCCAGCGATCCGAGGGATCGCTCAATTGCCAAGGCCCTAGCTGCAATGGCACCTGGCTTAAATCAGGGCACAATTGCCCAAGGAATTGAAACCCCAGCGCAATGGCAATAGTTACAAGGGATCGGCTGTGAAATCGGGCAGGGTTAGATGTTTAGCAAGCCTGTCAGTGCTGAGGTAGCCACTCAATTAATCCGACATCCTGAATTGTTGTCTACCAGTCTTTGGGATGAGCAATCCTTATAAAAGCGCCCAAAAGTCTTATAATCAATTTAATCCTCGTGTCCCTCAAATGATCCAAAAAATTCTACGAAAAAATAATATAAAAATGTTTGGACAAGGCACCCAGACCATGATGTTTGCTCATGGATTTGGGTGCGATCAAAATATGTGGCGTTTCGTAACACCGGCCTTCGAGAAAAACTACAAAATCATGCTATTTGATTATGTAGGTTCTGGCAAGTCAGATATTAGTGCCTACAGCTCTAAACGGTACAGCGACCTCAATGGCTATGTTCAGGATGTCCTCGATATCTGTGAAGAATTGGCGTTGACTGATGTAATTTTTGTCGGCCATTCTGTCAGCGGTATGATCGGCATTCTGTCCTCAATTCAAGCTCCTAATTACTTGGATCGCCTGATTCTCCTAGGGCCTTCACCCTGCTACATCAATGATTTACCAAATTATTACGGAGGGTTTGAGCGCAAAGATATTGAGGCTCTCCTAGATATCATGGAGAAAAATTACATTGGTTGGGCAAGCTTTATGGCGCCAATCGTGATGCAGAATCAGGATCGTCCGGAGTTAAGTGATGAGCTTGAGGCAAGTTTTTGTTCTACCGATCCGGTGATAGCAAATCGCTTTGCCGAGGTGACTTTTTACTCGGACAATCGCAGTGATTTACCCAAGGCGTCAGTACCTTCACTGATATTGCAATGTGCTGATGACGTGATCGCTCCCACCGAGGTAGGGCATTACCTCCACCGCCACCTGCCTAAAAGTACCCTACGGCTGATGAAAGCTACGGGACATTGCCCGCACATGAGTCATCCACAAGAGACGATCGAGATGATTAAGAAGTATTTGAGTGCACCTCATACTACCTAAATTGTATAGCAAACATGACCTACCAGATAGACGACCTACTCAACACGTCACCCTGTGGATTCCTCTCGTTTGCTGACGATGGTACGATCGTAATGGTCAACGCCACATTACTGCAATTACTCGGACATGAAACCGAGGAACTGCGGGAACAGAAGATGGAATCCATTCTGCCCATCGGCAGCCGGATTTTCTTTCAAACCCATTTCTTTCCCCTGTTGAAGCTCCACGGTAAAGTAGAGGAAATTTACTTATCATTAAGGTCAAAGCAGGGTAGTGATATACCCATGCTGATCAACGCTGTGCGTCGGGAGAAGGGAGGAAACTTCGTCACTGATTGCATCTTGATCTGTATCCGCCAGCGTATACTGTACGAAGGTGAAATTATTAAAGCAAAAAAAGCAGCAGAGGCAGCTATTCTCGCCCAACAGCAAGCGGAAATCGCTCTGCGGCAACAGTACGACAAAGCGATATTACTTCAAGAAATAACTCACCACATCCGTCAATCTCTTGATTTGTCTACAATTTTTGAGATGGCTTCCCGGGAGATTCGCCTGTTTCTTGATACCGAGCGCGTCGGCATATTTAAGTTCTATCCTGACAGTAATTTTGAATATGGTGAGTTTGTTTCAGAATCCGTAGGCGAAGGATGTGAATTGGTAAGTATAAATCAATTTAACGACTATTATTGTGGTGAGAAATACCCGGAGTCTTCTCAAGAAAATAGAATGCAGGTAGTAGAAGATATCAATAAAATTGACATTCAACACTGTTACCCCGCTCTTTGGAAACAATTTCCGGTTCTGGCTAATTTAGTGGCGCCGTTGCTTAATGGACAAGATTTGTGGGGGTTGTTATGTATTCATCAATGTTCGGCTCCTCGGCAATGGGAGGAATGTGAAATTGACCTTGTTAAACAGATCGCTAATCAGTTAGCGATCGCCATTAAACAAGCGGATATTTTTCAGAAGTTGCAGAAGGAATTGGTAGAAAGGCAGCAGGCCCAAGCGCGACTGAGAGTAATTAATGAACAACTTGCACTCTCTAACGAAGAACTAGCCCGGGCTACTCACCTCTTAGAACAAGTGGTCAATATTGATGGGTTGACTCAAATTGCTAATCGTCGCTGTTTTAATGACCGCTTAGAGCATGAATGGCAGCGCCTATACCGGGAACAAAAACCGATTTCTCTTTTGTTGTTTGATGTGGATTATTTCAAACGTTATAATGATTGCTACGGTCATCAAATGGGGGATGATTGTCTGTTCAAACTTGCTCAGAGTGTGCAAGAGGTGGTGTACCGTCCGGCGGATTTGGTGGCGCGTTACGGCGGGGAAGAATTTGCCATCATTTTGCCTAATACTGATCTTGAAGGAGCGAGTTTGGTAGCCCAACGGATTCACGCTGCTATTCAAGCTTTAAATATTCCTCACAAAACCTCTGATGTGAGCGATGTAGTTACTATTAGTCTGGGTATCGCCAACTTAATTCCGATTTCCCAACTATCATCGGCTGACTTGATTGCGATCGCAGATCGTGGACTCTACCGTGCCAAGCAACAGGGGCGCAATCAGTCCCGGATCTGCGACTACAGCGCCAATTCGATTTTTGACACTGACGCTTAAATTACAATAATTGAGACCGAGGACAAAAACCTGTCCCCGGTCTCTCAAAGTCAGTCATTCGTTGAAACACTCAGGGCCCGATCGAACGTGCGGTGATTCTTGACACTTCATCAAAATCCGCTACCGAAATAGTCTTAGGTTTTCGACCTGTCCATAAGCGAGTTGTGGCAGTTCCCTATCCCAAGGGGAGCACAATGATAACACAAAGCAGTGCTTTTATGAGGGGGTTTTAAACCCAATTTTTTGATAAATTTAAATGAGCACGGAGGGATTTGAACCCCCGACCCTCAGGACCGGAACCTGATGCTCTATCCACTGAGCTACGTGCCCTCGACTTTTTTGAGTATAACACGTCTTGCGGAAAATGGCGAGTGCCGATCGCAAATTTCCTGACCTGCCTCCAAACCGCTTGACCCATGCGGGTTCAACTCGCCCGCGCGATCGTGTATCAGGCAGTTCTCGAAGCCAGAGACTGCAAATTATACCTAAATTCTCAAAATAATACCACAATAGGTAAAATAATAGGCTTTAATATAGCAAAGATTAGCTTCACATTCGATCGGAGTTTAGCATCTACCGTCGGTAATATAGCCTGCAGCAATTCTCTCTGGTTAGTCGGCAGTAAATGGTACTGCTGTTAAGACAGGTTGTGCAAGGACGGTTCTCGACTAAGTTCACAAAACCTCTCAATCTTATGGTTTCTAAAATTTTAGACCAATTACCGCTGCGAACTGTTCTCATAGTTCCATTTATACTGCAAATCGTAGGAGCCGTGGGACTCGTAGGATATCTGTCTTTTAGAAACGGACAAAAAGCAGTTAATAACCTTGCCAGTCAGTTAATGAGCGAGGTGAGTTTGCGTGTCCAGCAAAACCTGCAAGCTTACGTGACAACTCCCCATCAAATCAATCAAATCAAGCTGGATGCTGTCAAGCTCGGGTTGTTAAAGATGGAAAACTTATCAGCTTGGGAAAAATATCTTTGGCGGCAAGTACAATTATATCCCTATATCAATTTTACCTCCGTTGGCAACAAGGATGGAGACTATCGAACCGGAGAAAAACTGTCAAATGGCTCTCTAAGGATTAATGTGTCAGGCAAATCTACTGGTTTTGATTTTTATTCTTACAATACTAATGATACAGGCGATCGTACTCGCGTAGCAACAGTTGTCAAAAACTTTGACATCCGCCAACATCCTTCGTACCAAAATGCGGCTAATGTCCGCCAACCAACTTGGAGTTCCGTTTATATTTCGTTTCTAGAACCGACATTAATACTCAGCGCACTCCAACCCGTATACGAGAATAATCAGCTAAAAGGAGTATTAATTTCTGCCTTGCGTCTCGACCATATTGGGAGATTTTTAAACAGTCTCAAAATTGGTCAATCCGGGCAAGCATTTATTGTCGAAAAGAATGGTACGTTACTGGCAACTTCAACTGCCGAACAACCATTCCGTACCAAAGATAATAAAAAAGAACTATTCAAAGCATCCGAGAGTGTTGACCCCTCGACTCAAGCTACAGCTAGATATGTAGCAGCTCGTTTTGGGGAATTAAAGGAAATTAAAACTTCCTATCTCTTGAATTTTGAAATAGACGGCAAGCGACAATTTGTAAAAGTTCTACCATTCCAAGACGGCCAAGGTTTAGACTGGCTGATTGTCGTAGTTGTTCCCGAAGCAGATTTCACCAAAGAAATTGAGGCTAATACTCGCACAGCACTTTTGCTTTGTTTGGCAGCTTTAGGAGTAGCTGTGGCGATCGGCATTCTGACTTCTCGCTGGGTGACAGATCCTATATTGCGCTTAAATACAGCAGCCAAAAATATTGCTAAAGGTGAATGGGACAAAACAGTAGAAAGCGAACGCTCCGACGAATTGGGGGAATTAGCCAAGTCATTTAACAGCATGGCTCAACAACTGCAACAATCTTTTGAAACTTTAGAACACCGAGTCCAAGAGCGGACGGCAGAATTGGCTGTAGCTAAAGACAAAGCGGAAGTAGCGAATCAAGCTAAAAGCGCCTTTCTTGCTAACATGAGTCACGAATTGCGATCGCCTCTCAACGCAATTCTCGGCTTTTCCCAACTGATGACTCGCAGCCAAACTCTATCGCCAGAACATCAAGAAAATATTAGCATAATTAACAGCAGCGGAGAACACCTGCTCACCCTGATTAATAACGTGCTCGATTTATCTAAAATTGAATCGGGGCGCACCACCCTCAATCCCAAAAAATTCGACCTCTATCGCCTGCTCAACGACTTGCAAGATATGTTTCAACTCAAAGCAGATGACAAGCACTTGCAGTTAGTTTTTTACCGCAGTCCCGACGTGCCACAATACGTTGAAAGTGACGAGTTAAAGTTGCGGCAAATCTTAATTAATTTGCTCAATAACGGTCTTAAATTTACCGATGAGGGCGGTGTATCGGTCAGAGTTAGCAAGCAGTCATTAGGCAGGAATCAGCAGGCAGAAGGAGAAAGAGTTTATCTCTCCGAACAATTAATAAATACAGAAGTTCCCGCCTGTAATAATCGGGAAATATCCCAATTAAGTCAATCTAAAAACGCGATTTTAGCCACCCCAAATGACGAAACCGAACCTGCCTCTTCCTTCTTCCTCCATTTTGAAGTCGAAGATACTGGCCCGGGTATTGCTACCAAGGAATTAGACGATCTTTTTGAAGCTTTCGTGCAAACCCAAACCGGAAAAGATTCGCAAGAAGGTACAGGCTTGGGATTGCCAATTAGCCGCAAATTTGTGGAATTAATGGGTGGCGAAATGAGCGTTGGTTCTACTGTTGGCAAGGGGACTAATTTTAAGTTTGACATTCAAGTGATTGCGGTCAATGCGGCTGATATTGAGAACCCAAAACCGACCCGCAATGTTATTGCCCTGGAACCCAACCAACACACCTATCGAATTTTGATAGTAGACGACAAACCGCTAAATCGCCAACTGCTAATTAAACTTCTCAATCCTCTGGGTTTTGAACTGAAAGAAGCTACTAACGGTCAAGAAGCTATTGAGATTTGGGACAGTTGGGAACCGCATTTAATTTGGATGGACATGAGGATGCCCGTCATGGACGGCTACGAAGCGACGCAATATATTAAAAGCACTATTAAAGGTCAAGCTACTGCGATTATTGCGCTGACTGCTAGCGTTTTGGAGGAAGAACGGGCAGTTATCTTGTCGGCGGGCTGCGATGCTTTTATGCGGAAACCTTTCCGGGAAGCCGATATTTTCGATGCTATGCACAAACATATCGGAGTGCGCTATATTTATGAAGATCGGGGTCAAGCTAATTTATTGGAAATCAAAGAGGGCGATCGCACAATGACTGCTGCTGATTTCGTGAAATTGCCTGAGTCGCTGGTAGCTGATTTAAAGCTGGCAATACGGAATGCAGATATGGATTTAATTGATAGCTTGATCCAGCAAATTCGATTAAAGGATGCAGTAACGGCCGATGCGATCGCCAATTGTATAGAAAATTTCGAGTACGACAAAGTTTTAAAGTTAATCTCTCAAGCAATATCACATGAATAACAACCTTCCTACCACCGATCGCGGTAATATTTTAGTAGTTGACGACACCCCAGCTAATTTGAGGCTGCTAGCCGGAATTTTGAATAGCCAGGGCTATAAAGTCCGCCCCGTACCTAGCGGGGAGTTAGCGCTTTCGGCGGCAAAAGGTATGCCTCCAGATTTGATTTTGCTGGATATTATGATGCCCGAAATGAATGGGTACGAAGTTTGCGAAAAAATCAAAGCTGATGAACGCACTCGCAACATTCCGGTAATTTTTATTAGCGCGATTAATGACGTACTAGATAAGGTCAAAGCCTTTGCTGTGGGCGGGGTAGATTATATTACCAAACCCTTTCAGATGGAAGAGGTTCTAGTTAGGGTAGAAACCCATTTAGCCCTGTGCCAGTTGCAAAAAAAGCTCCAACAGAAAAACGATGAACTGACAGTCACTTTAGACCAACTGCAAGCAACTCAGAATCAATTAGTGCAATCGGAAAAAATGGCCGCCTTAGGGCAACTGATTGCGGGCATTGCTCACGAAATTAATACGCCGCTGGGGGCGATTAGATCGTCAATTGGAAATATTACCAGCTTTTTGGATAACAATCTCGAAAGTTTGCCAGTTTTTTTTAAAGAATTGTCAACCGAACGCCAGCATGATTTCGTGGGTTTGATGCAGAGTTCCAGCCAACAAACTTACTCTTTATCTACGCGAGAAAAACGGGGATTGAAAAAAGGCATGAAGCAGCAACTAGAGTCGGAAGGGATTGGCAATGCTGACAGCCTTGCTAGCATTTTAGTCAATATCGGATTGCCGGAAAATCTGCAAGAATTCTTGCCGTTGCTCAAAGACCCTGACAGCGAAAATATTATAAAAACAGCCTACGACTTTGCTAGCATTCACAGAAGCGCCCGAACCATCGCTACCGCTACTGAACGCGCTGCAAAAGTCGTATTTGCCCTAAAAAATTATGCGCGTTACGATGTAAATGGGGAAAAAATACAGGTGAATATTACTGATGGAATTGAAACTGTATTAACTCTTTATCAGAACCAGATAAAGCAGGGTGTGGAAGTCGTCAGAAACTATCAAGCTCAATTGCCTGCGGTACTGTGTTATCCCGACGAACTAAATCAAGTTTGGACAAATTTAATTCACAATTCCTTACAAGCGATGAACAATCAAGGAACTTTAACAATTGACGCGGTACAGCAAGATACCAGCGTTCTGGTAAAAATTACTGACAGCGGTAAGGGGATTCCACCGGAGATTTTGCCGAAAATTTTTGAGCCTTTTTTTACTACCAAACCTGCGGGAGAAGGCAGCGGGTTGGGATTGGATATTGTCAAAAAAATAATTGAAAAACATCAGGGTAAAATTGATGTGGAGTCGGTTCCCGGTCAAACTGCATTTACAGTGTCTTTGCCGATTAATTTAACAGAGTAGGTAAAGCGCCCCAGACTTCACTCTGGGGCTAAAAATTTGCAGTCTACCCGCGCGGAATGTAGAATTGGGAAAACGGTGTGCTTACCCATCCGGGTTCACCCTCCCAAACTAAACGAGGAAACTAGGGATGTCTAAATCAGCCATTTTGTGTGTTGACGATGAAGTAGGGGTGTTGGAAAGTCTGGAAATTGAACTGCAACAGGCATTTAACGGTAAATATCTTTGCGAATTTGCTGAAAGTGCTGTCGAAGCCCTAGAGATTATTGAAGAGCTATGTGAAGCTGAGGTTAAGATTCTAGTGATTGTCTCTGATTGGTTGATGCCCGGAATGAAAGGAGATGAGTTGCTGATTAAAATTTATCATAAATATCCGCACATTGTGACAGTGATGCTGACGGGACAAGCAGACAAAGAAGCAATCGAACGAACAAAATTTGAAGCAAATCTTCATGCTTTTATACAAAAACCTTGGCATAATCAAGAATTAATTGAAGCGATTAAGTCTGGTCTAGCAAATTTATGAAAAAACCAGTCATTATTTGTGTCGATGATGAGCAGACTATACTCGATAGTCTGGAAATTGACTTGCTAAAAGCCTTTGAAGATAAATATTTAATTGAAACAGCCCAAAGCGGCGAAGAAGCTTTAGATTTGCTGTCAGAACTTTTAGCAGAGCAGTATGAAGTTCCTTTGGTTATTTCGGATCATATCATGCCTAATATGAAAGGAGACGAGCTATTAAGGAGCGTTCATGCTATCTCGCCGAACACTCTCAAGATTATGCTGACCGGGCAGGCTGACTTGGAGGCGGTAGTTAATGCTATTAACTATGCTAAATTGTACCGATACATACCTAAACCTTGGCAATGTGATGACTTAAAATTAACTGCTACTGAGGCAATATACAGATATTTTCAAGATCAAAAATTAGCGGAAAAACAAAGAGAACTTCAGGAGATGAATCAGGAGTTGGCAAAATTAAATCGCAAGCAAGCGATGCTGATTGCCAAACTCCACGAAAACGAAAGTCGGTTGACGCAATACCTCGAAGCTATGCCGTTAGGCGTGTGCGTGCTTGATGCGAACGGTCAATCTTTTTACGCAAATCAGAAGGCGCGGGAGGTATTTGGCAAAGGCACTGTGCCACATATTAATTCGGAGCAGAAAGCAGCAATTTATCAATTCTATAAAGCCGGAACTAATCAGAGATGCCCCGTGGAAGACTTGCCAATTATGCAGGCGCTGAGGGGCGAAAGTGTCCGGACTGAGGGTGTAGAAATTCGGACTGGCGACAAGATTATTCCGGTGGAGAGTTGGGCAACTCCTATTTATGATTCTCTCGGGGATATTTCCTACGGAATTATTGCTTTTACTGATATTACTGAACGAAAGCAAGCTGAAGCAGCGCTTGTCCAAGCTGAAGAGAAGTATCGCCGAATATTTGAAAATGCTCTTGAAGGTATTTTTCAGACGGCAACTGATGGAAAGTTGATTAGTGCTAATCCTGCTCTTGCTCAAATCTACGGCTATGATTCCCCTGAAGAATTGATCGCAAGCGTTAATGATATTGAGCGGCAATTATACGTGAAACCGAACCGCCGTCAAGAGTTTTTCGCGCTGATGGAACAGTACGGTACTCTGTCTGAGTTTGAGTCGGAAGTTTACCGCCGAGATGGCAGTATTATCTGGATTTCTGAGGATGCGCGCACTGTTTTTGATGCTAGGGGTGAAGTGCTTTACTATCAGGGTTTTGCTGAGGATATTACTTTGCGAAGACTGGTAGATGTGGAACGGCTCAGGTTTACGAATGATTTGGAAAAAGCTTTGGTAGCTCAAGAAAAGTTAAATGAAGCGCTGTCAGAAAGCGAAAGCCGATTGACTCAATTCCTGGAAGCGATGCCGGTGGGAATATTTGTTGTGGATGGTAAGGGTAAACCTTTTTACATGAATTCTTGGGGCCAAAGAATACTAGCCCAAGGTTTAATTTCTGATGTGGGTACTGACAAATTTCCAGAAGCTTATCATTTTTACGACGCTGGAACTAATCAATTGTATCCGATCGATCTCCAACCGATTATGCGGGCGTTGCGGGGAGAATTTGTGCGTATGGACGATCTAGAAATTCATGGGTCGGATCGGATTGTGCCGATCGAGGTTTGGGCGACTCCAATCTACGACGAACGGAAAAACATAGTTTACGCGATCGCGGCTTTTCAAGACATAACAGAGCGTCAAAAGGTAGAAACCGAGCGCCGCCAATTCACAAACGAGTTGCAAAAAGCTTTAGCAGCGGAAGAAAAATTAACAGATGCTTACGGGCGGTTTGTGCCGCACGAATTTCTCCACTTTCTGGGATATGAAAGTATTCTGGAAGTAAAATTAGGCGATCAGGTACAGAAAGAAATGTCGGTGCTGTTTTCAGATATTCGCGATTTCACTTCTCTTTCTGAAACGATGACTCCTGCAGAAAATTTTAAATTTATTAATGCTTATTTGTCGCGGATGGAACCGGCAATTACTCAAAATTTTGGTTTTATTGATAAATACATTGGCGATGCGATTATGGCGCTGTTTGATGGTAGTGCGGACGATGCTGTGAAAGCTGGAATTGCTATGCTAGAAGAGCTTAACGAGTATAATATTAGTCGCAACCGACCCGATTGCCCGCCGCTACAAATTGGCATTGGAATCAATACGGGTTCTTTGATGTTAGGCACGGTTGGCGGCCAAAGTCGGATGGACAGCACGGTGATTAGCGATGCGGTAAACTTAGCCTCCCGCGTGGAGACTTTGACGAAAGAGTATGGAGTTTCGATGTTAATTACTCAGAATACTTTTATAGAGTTGAACGATATTTATGATTTGAGGTTGATCGATCGCGTAACTGTTAAAGGCAAATCGCAAATGGTAACAGTTTATGAAGTATTTGCTGCGGATCCGCCAGAGTTACGACAGAAAAAGTTAGAGACAAAGACACTCTTTGAGCAAGCTTTGGTACTCTACAATAGTGACAGGTGTGTCGAAGCTACAAGATTCTTTTCGGGGTGCTTGCAAATCAACCCTAGGGATAACGTAGCTCAAATTTATATGCAGCGGTGTCTGCAACGGGTGATCCCTCCTGCATAATACCATTTGAGATTTGAGATTTGAGATTTGAGAATAGGGAATGACTTATTCCATAAGGGTTGGGAGTTTGCCTACAGTTGCATTCTTTTTTGAAACAGGTCTAATCATTGTTTAGATAGGCAGGGAAACGCAAACTATTGTTTCTTGGTGCGGCAAACTTTCTATTTTAAATTTTCCTCCGTGCAATTCTGCAAGGCGTTGAACGATGGCCAGACCCAATCCCAAACCTGCTTGTTGGTAAAGTTTGCGATCGAACTGCCTATAAGCTTCTAGCTGTGCAATCTGATCGGCAGTCATGCCGCGACCTTGGTCTTTTACAGACAGAATAAAAGTCTGATTTTCCACCAAAGTGCTTAAGACAACCGGCGTTCCTTCTAAAGAAAATTTGAAGGCATTGTCCAATAGTTCCTCAACAATTTTTGCGAGTCTCACAGAATCCATAGCTACCGACGAATCGTGCAAGTTTAATTGTAAATCGTCTGTTCTATTCGCGTGTTTCGCTTGCTGCCGCGCTTTTTGAGTCAGCAAAGATTTTACGCAGCTAAATTCGCTATTGCGCATTTCCTTTAGCAGTTCGGGATTTGTGGCTGCTATCTCGAGTTCTGCATACAGCAAAAAGTTCTGAATCAGCCTGTACAAGCGATGACCGGAAGTTTGAATTTGACCGATCATCTCTAAAATATCTGATTCCTTTAAGACATGATATTCTGACAGGATTAGCTCGGAAAAACCCATAATGGCATTCAAAGGAGTCCGCAATTCGTGGGGAAGCGACATACTAATGTTGGTGCGCAATTCGTCTAGCGTTTTTTGAGATTGCCTGCTAATTGTTTTCTGTTTCTCAAGTCGAATAGCAATTGCTTTTAGCAGTTCTTGCGGGGTACAAGGCTTAGTAATGTAATCGTCTGCTCCCAGTTCCATGCCCGTGCGAATGTCACTTTTATCGGCTTTGGCTGTGAGGAAAATAAACGGAATTGTGGCAGTTAGGGGTTCGGATCGCAAAGCTTTGAGGACGCCGTGACCGTCCACTTCCGGCATCATCATGTCGCACAAAATTAAATCCGGGATTTGTTCGTTCGCTAGTTTGATGCCGACTTGGCCGTTAATCGCTCCAATTCCTTCAAAATTCTCGGCTTCCAGCAAGTCTAAAATATTTTCTCTAATCGATTCTTCGTCTTCAATTACCAAAATCTTTACCACGGTTATTGCTCCTTTTAATTAGTAGTTTTTTGGCAGAAAACTGCCTTCACAGAATTGACAATTTTGTTTATTTATGTATGAACTTGATTGAGCCTTAAGCTGCGGATGTTTTTAGTTTATATAGCAACCGCTAAGACGCTTAGGAGGTTATTAATGACTTTTTCCCCATGCGGTCGATTACTTCTTCCTTCTCTCGCGACGATAACTAAAGCCTTCTTCTTCCTTATTCCTGACCTCCCTTATATCCGTTACATCCTCAGAAAGCGAATCCGTTGCCGAACTTCCTTCTTCCTTCTGCCTTCTTCTATAATTCAGTTGTTATATGCTAGCGCAAATCAAAGGCAAGGTAATAGTGAAAGTTGTGCCTTTTCCTTCTTGACTGTCGATCGCGAGTTTGCCGCCGTGAAGCTCCACAGCCCTTTTCACAATTGCTAAACCGAGACCTGTTCCCGAAATAGTCCCGACATTTGTAGCTCGGTAAAAAGTTTCTAATATCCGCTCTCGATCGGCTTGAGGAATCCCGATACCCTGGTCTTGAACTTGGAAAACAGCTTCTTTGTTTTGACAGTTGAGGTGCAAGGAAACTGTACTGGCGACGGGAGAATATTTGAGGGCATTGGAGAGGACGTTTCCCAACATTTGCTGCAGCAGTTTTTCATCCATTTGAGCGTCGCAGTTGCCGCCTTCATGTTGAAAGGTGATCGGGTGTTGGTTGCTGTCGTTGAGCTGCTGCTCTTCTACCAGTTGACGGCAAAATTTTTCGAGGTTTAAGGAAACCGGTTGAAACTGCAAGGTATTTGCTTCTATTTTGCCAATTACAAGGATATCTTCTAATAACTCTGTCATCCGTTTAATGGCTAATTGAATCCGGACAAAATGAGTAGATTTTTTATCTTCTGACCACTGAGAACTGTAATCTTGCAGCAATCCAGCCGAAAATTGGATCGTTGTCAAGGGGGTGCGGAACTCATGGGAAACCATTGTGACAAATTTAGCTCGCAGTTCTGAAAGTTCCTTTTCTCGTGCGAGTGCTTTGAGAATTTCGGCTGTCGCGAGTTTGCGATCGCTAATGTCACGGGCTTCAGCAATCAGCAACAAAACTTGTCCAGTCTCATTTTTAACAGGTTTCAGTGAGAAATCAACTGTCACAAGTTGGCCGCTTTTGGCTAACAAGTCGATTTCGCTGCGGAAAAACTCACCGCGACTTGATAAGCCGATCGCGTATTGCAATTGTTCGCAAACCTGTAGCGACTGAGCCCAAATCGCCATTTCCCAAATCGGCCGGCCGACAATATCCTCCAATCGCATTCCTGTAAACTCGAGGGCTGTCTCGTTCACTTCCAGCACGATTCCTTCGGGAGTCAGCAGCTTTGTTAGCTGAAACGAAGAGTCAAAAATCGCCCGAAAACGCCGCTCGCTTTCCCGCAGCATTTGAAATGTTTGAGATCGTTCGATCGCGTAGCGGATCGTCCGCACTAATAATTGAGTAGTAATTTGACCTTTAACAATGTAATCTTGAGCTCCCAAGCGAACTGATTCAAGTGCGATCGCCTCATCATCCAAGCCTGTCATTACCACCATTGCCGTATCCGGGGCAACTTCTCGCAGGCGAGTTAGGGTTTCCAAACCGCGGCTGTCCGGCAAAGAAAGGTCGAGCAAAACTACATCAAAGGGTTGTTTACACAATTGTGCGATCGCCTCATGCAGGAACTCAACACACACCAGTTCCCACTGGACGCCCACAGATACTTCTAACAGTTCTGCAAGCAAATCAGCATCAGCCGGATTGTCTTCTACTAACAGAATCTTAATCCACATAGCTTAGACGTTTTTGACTGTAAAATTTTTACTCTACCCATCTCAGGTTAAACTTTTTTGCTTTCCCTTGCCATTTTCAACTTGAAAATTATTATTTGGGAACTGTCACCACCACCCGCCACCAATCCTCAATCCATCTCACCAGCTTAGCTACTTGACTAAAATCGACAGGGTTAGCAATGTAGCACCGGGCTAACAGGGCATAATACTTGAGAATCTCTTCATCGGCTGCTGAGGTTGTCATAATTACCACCGGAATCATTTTTAACTTGGGTGCTGACTTAATTTTTCCCAAAACTTTTAAACTACTTTTTTAGGCCAATTCAAGTCCAGCAGAATTTAATTGGGAGGGGGTACGTCCACATACAAACCTTCTTGCTTCAAAAAATTCATTGCTGACACCCAATCTTCTCGTATTGTGCAACTTGTTAAAAAATTTGCTTGACGCCAGACTTTCTCAAGCCAAGTCATAGCATTTGAGATTTGAGATTTGAGACGGGGGCGCGAGATCGAGCCGTCGAAGGATTTTAGATAGGGAAATGAGAGATGACTATCGGCGTTGAGTTTGCGGGGCTACAGTTGGATTTTTTTTTTAAATGGTATCAGCATCGCTGGGCGAATTTTCCACCAGCAGAATGTCAAGACGTTTAAAAAAAATTATATCGTTCATCAGCAAAGTATCTGTTCGTTTAATTTACAGGAAGTTGGACGACTGCCAGCCAGAATTCCTCAATTAACCTGATTACTTTAGTAAATTGTACGAAATCTACTGGCTTGGTAATGTAACAGTTGGCGTGCAGCGAGTAGGACAGGATAATGTCCTCTTGGGCGGCTGAAGTGCTGAGAATCACTACTGGAATTAGTTTTAAACTTTGGTCGGTCTTAATTTCTGTGAGCACTTCTACGCCAGTTTTTTTGGGCAAATTCAAATCCAGCAAAATTAAGTCGGGACGGGGTACCCTGAGATAGGGTTCTTTTCGGCGCAAAAACTTCATTGCTTCGACTCCATCGTCCACAAAATGCAAGTTATTCAATATTTTACCCTGACCCAGAGCTTCTCTTGCCAAATCGGCATCGCTGGGAGAATCCTCAATCAGCAGAATCTCTATGGGTCTAACAGTGCTTCGATCGCTCATAACCGGCGTATCCTTATTGATTATAAAAAAAATTGAATTTTGAGGCTTCAGGTATTAATTATAGGAATAGTGAAGTAAAAAGTCGCTCCTTTTCCCTCCTGAGATTCCACCCAGATGCGCCCGCCGTGGCGTTCAACAATTCGCTTGCACATTGCCAAACCTATGCCTGTGCCGGAATATTGGCGGCGCGAGTGCAGGCGTTGAAAAATGATGAAAATGCGATCGGCATACTCCGGATCTATGCCAATGCCGTTATCGCGGACGCTCAACACCCATTCGCTCTCTTGCCTGCAGGCAGCGATATGAATCAAGGGGATATCTTGGCGGCAAAATTTGATGCTGTTGGCGATCAAATTTTGGAATAATTGCACCAGTTGAAATTCATCCGCCATCACGGTTGGCATCGGGTCGCAGGTGATGACAGCTTTCTTTTCGGCGATCGCAATTTGCAAATTACACAAACTTTGCTGCACAGCAGCCTTGCAGTCCGCCGGCTCAAACTCCTGACCCCTGGTTCCCAGGCGCGAATAGGCCAACAAATCGTTAATTAACTGCTGCATTCTAGTGGCGCCATCGACAATATAATTAATATACTTATCTGCGCGATCGTCCAAATTTCCTTGATAGCGCTGGGCCAGCAATTGAGTGTAACTGGTAATGGCTCGGAGCGGTTCTTGCAAATCGTGGGAAGCCACATAAGCAAATTGTTCTAATTCCTCGTTGGAACGCTTCAAATCCTCTGTAAGTTGCAGCATTTGCTGCTCTGCTTCTTTGCGGGCTGTAATGTTGTAAACCAAGGCGCAACAAGACAGCAGATTACCCTGAGAGTCCAGGACTGGACTGGTAGACATATCAGTCCAAATATCTTTGCCGTCCTTGGTTTTGAATTTAAATTCGTGTTGTTCACCAATACCTTGCTTGCGCCGCTGGAAATTATCAATAGCTTGTGGTTTTTGCTGTTCGTCCATAAAATCAAAAATCGACCGACCGAACATTTCTAATTCACTATAGCCGAGCATTCGCGCCATTGCGTGGTTCACGTAAGTCGTGAGGGCATTGCTGTCAATTACCCAAATACCTTCTTCTGCTAATTCAACTATTTGCCTGTACTTAAATTCGCTTTCCAGCAAAGCTGTTTCAGTTAGTTTGCGCTCGGTGATATCTTTCATAAAACAGTGGTGACCGTTAAATATCCCTTGTGCGTCGCAAGCTTTTACCATCGTTAATTGCTTGTAAAAAAACGACCCATTTTTCCGCACGCCTCTAGCTTCAACTTCTACTTGGCCAGAAATTAGCATTTCCTGATAAGCTGAGATCATCATCTCAACATCGCTCGGATGTACGGTGTACTGCCATTTCATGCCAAGCATTTCTTGCGGTTCGTAACCGCATTTATGAGCGTAAGCTCGGTTAACCTTCACGTAGCGTCCATCAATGTCCAGCCGCGAAATGCCTTCCACCGCATTTTGCAAGGCATTGGTGAGGTCGCGCAGCTCTTTTTCAGCTTGTTTGCGATCGCTAATATCCTGGCCGATACCCAAAAAACCGTTAATATTTCCGTTGCTGTCAAATAAGGCAGTCACCGACAGCAGTACCGGAAACCGTGAACCATCTTTGCGAATGTAAGTCCATTCATTTTCGTCAGCGATTTTCCGGCGTGGCAAGGCAACAAAGGCTTCAATTCCCGGCTCTATTTTCACTCCCAATTCTTGAGAAAGAACTTCAGCTCTTTTAGCGACCTCCAGAGGATCGTGAATTATTGGTAGCGTGGCTTTCCCCACCACTTCTTCTCGCGAATAACCTAAAAGTTGCTCTGCAGCCCGATTAAATGTTTTAATTGTACCGTCGGGTTCTGTAGAAATAATTGTGTATTTAGCGCTATTAAGAATTGCATTTTGCAGTTGCGTCAATTCCAACAAAGCGATCGCAATTTTTTCGCGGTAGGCTATTTCTTTTTGCAATTTGTAGTTAGAAATTTCAATTTGACCAGTGCGCTCAGCAACTCGATGCTCCAGAGTTTCATTGAGCAGTCGATTTTCCTCTTCTACCTGCTTGCGTTCTGTAATATCAGTAATAGTACACACATAACTTTTAACCTCGCCATTTTCTCCGATTTGACCGACAGCTTGACCGAATACCCAACACATTTGAGTTTGATTAATGCCTTGAAAGCGGTACTCAGATTTAAACGGCAATTTCTCCTGCGCGGGGCTATACCATTCAGTAAAAACCCGATCGCGGTCGTCTGGATGAATGCCTTGCAACCACCCTTTGCCCAAAGCTTCATTGCAGGTAATTCCCGAAATTTGACACCAGCGCTCGTTGACATACAAGCAGTCTCCAACAGCATCTGCATAAAATATTCCCACCGGCGAAACTTCAGTTAAAGTTTGATAGCGAGCTTCCGTTTCTCGGCGTTCAAGGATTTCTTTTTGCAGTATTGAATCGATCATCCCTAATTGAGTGGGACTCAGGAGAGTTAATGCTTGGGGAACTAAAGGAATTAATGCAAAAGCGGTGTAGGCAGAAATCGCGGCGGTAATAATTTTCAGACTGCCAGAAACCCAATAAACAGGATGCCAAAGCGTCCAAACTTCCATTATATGAGTAGTGCCGCAGGAGATAATAAAGGCTGCAAACAGCCAAAAGATGTTGCGAAAGGGCAAGTCTTTTCGCTGACGCATAAAATAAATTAGCGAGATCGGTATTGAATAGTACGCCATGGCAATGATAGAGTCTGACACTATGTGGAGCGCGAGTAGCTCTCGCTGCCAAAGGTAACAGTAGCCGTGAGGAATATAATTTCCGGTGAATAACAGGTGATTTAAAAAGTTCCAAATCATCATAAATGGAATGGGTAATCAGGAATGGGTAATCGAGAAGTGGTAATTAGTAATTGGTAATTGGTAATTTAACCGAATTACTTATAACCTCTCTCGAATTTTTGAAATATACAGTCTTGGACGCACCGGGGGGCTAAAAACTCGGTTTCTGGGTAGATGCCTCGTTGCCAAACCGACTATTGTCCTAGAAACTGGCTTTTCTTCCGTAACTATTAATATAGCAATTCTCAATGATGGCCGAGCTGTAGCGAGCTCTAGGTTGGGTAGAACGAAGTGAAACCCAATATTGCGATTTGAGATTTGAGATTTTAGCTTTTCCTTCCTTCTTCTTTATCTTCTAGATAACTAAAGCCTTCTCTCCTCGATAACTAAAGTCTTCTTTCATCCATCGGTTACATCGGTTACATCTTCAGAAAGCGAATCCGTTGCCGCAATTCTTCCTTCTTCTATAAAAAATGGGGCGAGCCAGAAGCCCGCCCCACCAAAAATTATGCTGCTGCTATTAACCCAACAGCGCCTGAGCCTTAGCTACCACATTATCAACGGTGTAGCCAAACTTTTCTAAAGCAACGGGGCCCGGTGCAGAAGCGCCGAATCGGTCGATGCTGATGCTGTCGCCTTCGGAGCCTAAATAACGTCCCCAGCCGAAGCTACAAGCTGCTTCCACTGCCAACCGTTTAGTAACAGCTTTTGGCAGTACAGATTCGCGGTAAGCGGCATCTTGTAAGTCGAACAATTCCCAGCAAGGCATCGAAACTACCCGCACTTTATTGCCTGCGGCGCGCAATTTTTCAGCGGCATCAACGCAGAGGTATGTTTCGCCGCCGGTGCCGATTAAAATGATGTCGGGAGTGCCGCCGTCGTCGGACAAAATGTAAGCGCCTTTGGCCGTTCCTTCGATCGAGCTTCCAGCCAAATTGGGCAGATTTTGGCGCGACAAAGCCATTAAAGTTGGGCGAGTGCGGCTTTCAACTGCCACTTTGTAAGCGCCGGATGTTTCGTTACCATCTGCTGGGCGCATTACCAACAAATCGGGAATTACTCGCAGAGAAGCGATAGTTTCCACGGGTTGGTGAGTGGGGCCGTCTTCGCCCAAGGCTACGGAGTCGTGAGTCATTACATAAATAACTCCAGCTTCCGAGAGTGCAGAGAGGCGAATTGCTCCCCGCATATAGTCAGCAAATACCAAGAAGGTGGCGCAGTAAGGAATTAAACCGCCGTGCAGGACCATACCGTTGGCGATCGCACCCATACCGTGTTCCCGCACACCAAACCGCAGGTTACGTCCTTCGTATTGACCTTTTTGGAAGTCTTTTTCACCCTTGAGCAAAGTCATGTTAGAAGATGCCAAGTCAGCGGAACCGCCGATCAATTCAGGTAGGACACCTGCCAAAGCATTCAAACATTTTCCAGAATGATTCCGAGTCGAATCTGCCTTATCTTCCGGCTTGTATGTCGGCAAAACTTGATCCCAACCTTGAGGAAGTTTGCCGGCAACGGCGCGCTCATATTCTGCAGCTTCTGCTGGATAGGCTGCTTTATAAGCATCAAAAGCTGTCTGCCATTCTTGCTCAGCTTGAGCACCGCGATCGACTGCTTTGCGGAAGTGTGACAAAGCATCATCAGGAATTTCAAACGGTGCGTGTTCCCACTTCAAGAAATCGCGAGTTGCTTTCACTTCATCGCTACCCAAAGCAGCACCGTGAGCACTGTAAGAATTGCGCTTGTTAGGAGAACCGTAACCAATGATGGTGCGGACTTTAATCATGGACGGTTTGTCCGTGACTTTTTTGGCTTCTTCAATAGCTTTGTGAACTGCTTCTAGGTTAGTATCTTCGTCTAGAGCGGTATTGTCTACTGTAATAACGTGCCAGTTGTAAGCTTCAAAACGCTTGCCGACATCTTCAGTAAAGGCCAAGCTTGTGTCGCCTTCAATTGAAATGTGATTGTCATCGTACAAGGCAATTAATTTGCCGAGTCCGAGGTGTCCGGCCAAAGAACAAGCTTCGCCAGAAACACCTTCCATGTGGCAGCCGTCACCCATGATGACATAGGTGTAGTGGTCAACTATTGTGTGGTCGGGCTTGTTAAACTTAGCAGCGAGGTGAGCTTCTGCCATTGCCAAACCGACGCCATTAGCAATTCCTTGTCCCAGGGGGCCGGTGGTAACTTCTACGCCTGAGGTCATGAAGTTTTCGGGGTGTCCGGGGGTTCTGGATTCCCACTGGCGAAATTGCTTGATGTCGTCGAGGGTGACGCTATCGTAGCCGGTCAAGTACAGGAGGGCGTACTGTAGCATACAGCCGTGGCCGGCGGAGAGGACGAAGCGATCGCGATTAAACCACTTGGGGTTTTTGGGGTTGAACCGCATGAACCGATCCCACAGCACGAAGGCCATAGGGGCAGCGCCCATCGGCAGTCCCGGGTGTCCTGATTTTGCTTTTTCTACCGCATCGATGGCCAGAAAGCGGATAGAGTTGATGCAGAGTTCTTCGAGTGATTGGGTTGCAACAGCCATAATTCTGGTTTTTATATGTAAGAGAGAGTGTGTGTGGTCGATTCTGACAGAAGTGCGATGAGTCGAGTTCGATCGAGGACGATCGTCTCTGCTGTTCAGTTTCTGTGGAACTGCCGTGAGGCTGCACTACATATCATCTCACCAGTTGCGATCGAGAGACAACTTAATTTTTTAATGTTTCGGCTGCTTTGTGCAGTCGATCGCAAATTTTTATCGGAGATATTTCTGCGGCGAGTGTGGCGGTGTGCGATCGGGCTACGAGAGGGTGTAACTTAATTATTTGGCAAATTGGCTCTCAAAGCAGCCCTGTTATGATAGAGTTTGGTGTTTCTGACATCTTGCAGCTCGATCGCGAACAGGCAAGATGCCTGTTCCACAAAGAGTGAATTTTCTTGCGGGGAGTAGGGGTTGGGCTCTTCTAGTCCACCCGATCGCACAATCGCCAGAATAGTGCAAGATGTAAGATATTTGTAATTTTAATCAGGCAATAACTAATGACTCTGAGTGAAGCCGAAGCCCGCAGTAAAAAAGTAGACGAACTGCGATCGCAAGGCATAGAACCGTATCCCAGTCAATCCTACGCGCGATCGCACACAGCCAAGCTTGTTCGCGAAATATTTAGTCAGCCGGGAAAAGAACTCCAAAACGGAGAAAGCGACCCCGAAGAAATTTCCCTGCGATTAGCAGGTCGCATCACTTCCAAGCGGGACAGCGGCAGCATTTGCTTCATCGATTTAAAAGACGCCACAGACAAAATTCAACTCAAAATCGAGAAAAAAATAGTTACCGGCGAAGTCGGTTTGAGCTTCAAGCAAATTCAAAAATTGCTCGATGTCGGCGATTTTGTCGGCGTCGAAGGTATCGGCTGCCGCACCCCCAGGGGAGAACTTTCTATTTTAGTGAGGGAATTCAAGCTTTTATCAAAAGCTACTATTCAATTTCCCGATGCTTATTACGGAATTAACGACCCCGAAGTTTGCCGCCGTCACCGCGAAATGGATTTGGCAAGCAACCAAGATGCGCTCAACCGTTTTATGCTTCGCAGCCGCATCGTCCAAAGCATCCGTTCCTATCTGTGGCAAGCCGATTTTTACGAAATAGAAACGCCGACACTGCAAGCTATTTATGGCGGTGCTGCTGCTAAGCCATTCATCACTCACCACAATGCTTTGGAGGTGGATTTGTATTTGCGAGTGGCTCCCGAACTGTTCTTGAAAAGGGCAATTTGCGGCGGTTTTGAGCGAGTATTTGAACTAGGAAAAGCCTTTAGAAATGAGGGCATTGATAGCACGCACAATCCCGAGTTTACTTGTTTAGAAGTTTACCAAGCTTATGCTGATGTTTTCGACATTTTAGGTGTTGTAGAAGATGTGATTTGTTTCGCGGCGGCGGCTGTATTTGGGGATGTCAAGGAAATTGAAAATCAGGGGGAAAGGATTAGTTTAGAACGTAAGTTCGACTACAGCGAAAAGTATCCCGGTTTCAGCGGCAAACACTGGCAAGTGAAAACGATGATAGAAGCTGTCAGGGACGAGTTTGATCTCGATTTTGACAGTGTGGACTTAGAAAGTGCGATCGCTTCTGCAACCAAACTAGAATTGCACCTGTCTAAGTTAGAAAAACAGAGTTTAGGCTACGTGCTGTATGCGGTTTTTGACAAATTAGTTGTTCCTAAACTAATTCAACCTACATTCATTATCGACTATCCTGTCGAAGTCAGTCCCTTAGCAAAAGGACATCGCAGCAAGCCGGGATTTGTAGAACGTTTCGAGCTGTTTATCAATGGTACAGAATACTCAAACGGATTCTCAGAATTGAACGATCCGAAAGAGCAAAGAAAGCGGTTTGAGGAACAGCTAGCACAGAAAAATGCGGGCGATGACGAAGCGCATCCAATGGACGAAGACTTTATTCAAGCGCTATCTTTGGGAATGCCTAATTGTGCCGGAATGGGCATCGGTGTAGACAGATTGGTGATGCTTTTAACTAATACTCAAAGCATCCGCGATGCGGTAATGTTCCCGACAATGCGGCCGGTCAAGGATTGATTGGAGTAGCTTTTTTGTAGATGTCTAATAAGTACATGGGGATTTTTTAACCGCAGATATCATCGGATTAACACAGATAAACGCAGATGAAATTCCATCTGCGTTCATCTGCGTTTATCTGCCTTTATCTGCGGTTAAAAAATCATTTTTAAGATCACCGGATAAACGAACCGACAACACCGTTAAAATCTTCAGCCAAAGGATTTCCCACAGCCTTAAATTTCCACTCGCTGCCTTCTCGATAAACTTCTCCCATCAACATATTTAATTTTCCTTCATAAGAAGGGTCATTTGACAAGCGATAGCGAGCTATTTCTTTCCCGGCGGCATCTACAGCTCTCACAAAAGCATTTTCTACCATGCCAAAATGCTGTTTTCTCTCTTTCCCATTGTAAATATTAACTCCAAAAATTATTTTGTGATATTGTGCTGACAAAGAGTTCAGTTTCACCAATATTTGTTCGTCGTCTCCGTCTCCAGCCCCCGTGAGATTGTCACCTGAGTGAACAACTGTTTTGTCCTTTGACTCCAAATTAGAGTAATAAATTACATCCTCTTTGTAGTTATTTAATTTGCCATTTTCTCCCAGCAGCATAGCGTAGGAATCTAAGTCAAAATTTGGACCGCTGCTTCGGCCGAAAATACTTTTTTTAGCTTTCGCTACATCCCAGCCCAAAGCCATTGTTAGTCTGGACAAGTCGTATTCGCTTTTGCTGAGAACAATGGATTGTCCTTTTGTCAAGTTGATAGCCATAGTTTTGTGATTTTGTAAGGTTTATAGTGAACGGGACTAAGGCAAAGTGTCACAGGCGCGATCGACTTTTAGGGTGCGTCAGGCGAAGTTCTAGACTGATTATCGATAATTTGGGTGTGTGACGCACCTTAATAATAGTGCCAGTTGCGTAAATCCTAGTGAAGTAGAATGATTGCCCTAAGCTAGCATTTTATTGGGCTGCAAAAGCTGTTTCTAGGGTAAGAGATTTTTGATTCGCGCTGATTTTACCCAATGCGGATATTCTGCTGTCAACAAATCGTATAATTCCTCATCTGCAATATGTTCGGGGTCTTCTAAACTGAAGAAATCGGCGTTGTCTAGGTAGCGCGAGCCCATTTCGTCAAGCTGTTCTAAAAAGCTAAAATCGCTCGCTACGGCTCTTGCTAACCACCCGCGAGCTCCCTTACTTTTGACATCTTTTTGCGACTTGCCGATTGCCATAAACTGCCAAAATATCGGCTCGTGGGACGACCATTGTAGCTGCTGCTTGCTTTCCGATTCGTCCGCAGTTTCTCCATCAGTTACAAACATCACGTAGACAGGTCGATCGGCTTTAATAGGTGCGTAGCGCCTGCTACCGCGAGCGTCAGGAAAATAGAAGTTTCTAATTTCCTTCATCACTTTACCGTAGTAAGTACCTCCTTCTAAAGGATACTGTTGCAGTATATGGTCGATGAAGTTTGAAAAATTGTCGATCGACATTTCACCGGGATTGTGGGGGTTGACTCCAAACAGAAATATTTCGATGGCTGCGTTGTCATCAAACCGACATCCCAAAGCCAAAATCTTCTCGGCCAAACGCTGAATTTTTCCTGAACGGTATAGGGAAGACATGGAAGCAGAAATATCGAGGCAAAGCGCTACTTGAGCATTGTGATTTGTTAGATTTGCTTTCTTGAGCGAGATATCGGCTTTCTTTGCGAGATTGAAAATGTGCGGCGCTTTCTCCTGAAGCTTTTTGTCTAATGCTATAGCTTTCTGACTTTTGCTGCTATCTTCAAGAACTGGTAATCTAGGTTCGGCTGGCTTTTCTTGCTGTTGCATCTCTGAATGATACTTGTCAACAAAACTCTGCAACCCTGCTTTATATCCTTGTCCTACGGCCTGAAATCTCCAAGCTGCATCATTTTTATACAACCGTCCAAATTCGACTGCTGTTTCTTCAGAAAAAGCTTCTGTTAAATCATACCGCGCTAGTTCGCTGCCGGTTTCGGGATTGTACAATCTGATAAAAGCATTTCTGATTTGGCTGAAATTTTGATGTTTAGCGTGTGCGTCGTGAATCGTGACCACAAAAACCATTTCCTCAACAGCAGCCGTTACTTTTTCTAAGTCTACATAAATTGTCTCGTCATCCCCTTGAGTTTGACCTGTTTGATTATCTCCCGAATGGGCGATCGCTCCGTCCGGCGACTGCGAGTTATTGTAAAATACAAAGTATCTTTCATCGGGGATTTTGCCATCAGAACCTAATGCAAAAACCGAGGCATCGATATCGCAGCTTTGCTGGTTTGAGTCAGATAAACTTAGTTCAGTTGCTATTTCCCACCCCAGGGCGATCGCAACTTTTGTTAAATTAGGAGATGTTTTAGAAAGATTAAATCTTTCGCCCTTCTTTAATTGAATTCCCATCTGGTTTATCACCTCATGAGTCTGGCTTAAAATCGAGGGAAACATTCCTGCTTCCGAATTTTCCCTCGATTTATTTAGCTGAGATCGATCGCCCTCCGATCAGGCATACTTCTCTACAAAGCTTTGCAAGCCTGAATTATAGCCTTGTCCTACAGCTTGGAACCTCCACTCGCCGTCTTTCTTGTAAAGTCTGCCAAACTCTACCGCAGTTTCCCTAGAATAATCCTCGTCCAAATCGTACTTAGTTACCTCTGTGTTAGTAGTAGTGTCGTAAATCCTGATAAAAGCATTCCGCACTTGACCGAAGTTTTGCCTTCTCGATTCTGCTTCGTGGATAGTTACCACAAACACAATTTCTTGCACCGCCGGATCGACTTTGGTTAAATCGACTGTAACGGTTTCATCATCGCCAAATCCTTCTCCGGTTCTGCTATCTCCCAGATGTATTACAGAAGTGTCCGGCGACTCCTTGTTGTTGTAGAAAACAAAGTATTGTTCGCCGGGAATTTTGCCAGTAGCCCCCAACATAAACACGGAAGCATCTAAGTCAAACGCTGCGCCCGTGTCTGTAGCGTTGATATCCCATCCCAAACCAATCCCGGCATTTTTCAGACCAGGTGCTTCTTTAGAGAGATTGATTCTCCCGCCTTTTTCCAAATTGATAGACATTCGCCCTCCTATTCACAACATCACTGGCGTTACTACTAGCAATTATATCAAGTGTTATAGTAAGTTGACAATTTGCTTTTGGTACTCATCCTCTGTGATTAGTTCGTGGGTATTTTCCACTCTGTCTAAAAACACGATTCCATCTAAATGGTCGTGTTCGTGTTGAAAAATTCGGGCTACAAAGTCGGTCAATTCTTGTCGCTGGAGTTTGCCGTCTCTACTGGTGTATTCTATCTCGATCGCCCTACTTCTCGGCACCAATCCCCGAATCCCCGGAATGCTCAAACAGCCTTCCCAGTCTTTGACTGTCTCTGTTGATGTAGCCACAATCCGGGGATTAATCATCGCTGTGGGCTCCATGCTGGGTGCTTGGGGATACCGCAGGTTGGGGCGCGATGCGACGATGAACAGGCGATCGGACTGAGCCGCTTGAGGGGCGGCAATCCCCACTCCGTTTGCCTGCTGTACTGTACAGATTAAGCTGTCAATCAACTGTTGAATGCGATCGTCCTTAATATTCTCGACAACTTGCGACGGGCGGCGCAGCACGGGATTTCCTAATTGAGAAATTTGCAATATTTCTGCCATATTAATTAGTCATTGGTAATTAGTAATTTGTAACAACCGTCAACTGTCAACTGCCAACTGTCAACCATCAACAGATTATCGAACTTTTTGAATCGGCAAACTCCCCGGTTTAACAGTCAAATTAACTATTTGCCCGTTACGGTTAATTTCCATTTGCAACAGACCACCAACCTTAGCATTTTGCACGAACTCCTGAACAGCTTCCGACTGAATAATTTGCTGATTATTAATTTTTTGAATCACATCTCCAGCCCGCAAACCGGCTGCTGCTGCGGGAGAATTAGGAACAACGCTAACAATAGCCACACCCCGATCGACTGCAACTCGTAGGCTGCTGTTAGCATTGCTGTTAATTTGCTGCTTAACCTCCGGAGTCAGCGTCGCCATTTCAATGCCTAAATAAGCGTGTTCGACTTTCCCCGTCGAAATCAGTTCCTTCGCCACCTGTTGGGCCGCCTGAATGGGAATCGCAAACCCCAATCCTTGAGCACCTTGAATAATCGCCGTATTCATCCCAATAACTTCGCCCGAAGCATTCAGCAGCGGGCCGCCGGAATTCCCCGGATTAATTGCAGCGTCTGTTTGAATAAAACCGATCCGCTTGTCGGGTACGCCCACATCAGAGCTCGATCGTCCCGTAGCGCTAATAATCCCCGCAGTTACGGAATTGTCCAAACCCAAAGGATTGCCGATCGCGATCGCCCATTCCCCAGACAACAGCTTATCCGAATTGCCGATCGCCACCACAGGCACATTATTCGCCTCAATCTTCACCACAGCCACATCCGTCACCTTATCCGCCCCCAACACCTGCCCCTGAAAGCTGCGGCCGTCCTTGAGAGTTACATTTACCGTATCGGCTCCCTCTACAACGTGAGCGTTAGTGAGAATCACGCCGTCAGCACCGATGACAAAACCCGAACCAGTGCCCCGTTCGATCCCGCCCCGGCCGCCCGAATTCGGTTCTATGCCCAAAAAATCTTCCGGCGACAGCCCTCTATTTCCCGGTTTCACCCGGCGCGAAGCATCGATCCGAACCACTGCAGGGCCAACTTTTGCCACCGCAGCCACAATAAAATTCACATTACCTGCATCGCCCGACAAGGAAGCAGGCGGCAAGACTTTGCTAGCTCGATCCTTTGTATTAGGAGGCAGTTGCAATTTCGGTTCCAGGGCCCTTTGTCCCGAGTCGCCAGAATTTGCACGAAATTGAGAAACCGTCAGACGATCGCCCAACATGGCGGCCCCGGCTCCCGTTACCAGCAGCAATATGTAAATTGCCGGTTGCTTCCAAAATTTGCCAGTTGAACTTTTCATGGCCACGTTTTTAGGCTTTCCTGCCAAATCTAAATATTTGCTGAGCAGCTACCCGATACCTGGTTTGGGCTCCAAAGCGGCAAAAATTTTGGCGATCGGCAGACTCCCTTAAACTTTAGCATCTGAGGACTAAACTCTCTAGACTGTAGAATTAATATCTTGAATGCCGATCGGCAGAGGTGAGCAGTGGACATTCCCCTCGAAAGTCTGTGGAATCAGATACTTGAACGTCTCCAGGTACAACTGAGCAGACCTAGCTTTGAGACGTGGATCAAAACTGCCAGGGCCGAACAACTCGAAAATAACTGTTTGATCGTCAGCGCCCCCAACCCCTTTGCTCGCAATTGGTTGCAAAAATATTACGTCAAAACCATTGCCGATGCAGTCGAAGAAATTCTCGGCTATCCCGTAGACATTTACTTGACAATTGCCGGAGGAAACGAAACAGGCTGCAGCAGTGACTCCGCCATGATTTGGCCGTCCCCCATCGCCGCCGATGTCCCCGAAAGCCACTCGCTTCACCCCCCCAAACCCGCCAATTTAAACCCCAAATACCTCTTTTCCCGCTTTGTCGTCGGTTCTAACAACCGCATGGCTCACGCGGCCTCCCTCGCGGTAGCCGAGTCTCCGGGCCGAGAATTCAATCCCCTATTTTTGTGCGGTGGCGTTGGTTTGGGCAAAACTCATTTGATGCAGGCGATCGGTCATTATCGCTTGGAAATTGACCCCAACGCCAAGATTTTTTACGTTTCTACTGAGAAATTTACTAACGATTTAATCGCCGCCATTCGCAAAGACAGTATGCAAAGTTTCCGCGACCATTATCGGGCCGCCGATGTTTTATTAATAGATGATATCCAATTTATTGAAGGCAAAGAATACACTCAAGAAGAATTCTTTCACACTTTTAATACTTTGCACGAATCCGGAAACCAAGTAGTTTTAGCTTCCGACCGTCCGCCACAGCAAATCCCCCGCCTGCAAGAGCGTTTGTGTTCCAGATTTTCGATGGGATTAATTGCCGACATTCAATTGCCCGACTTGGAAACTCGGATGGCAATTTTGCAGAAAAAAGCTGAGTATGAAAATATGCGGTTGCCGCGAGATGTCATTGAATACATTGCTTCTAGTTACACTTCCAACGTTCGAGAATTAGAAGGTGCTTTGATTCGGGCGGTAGCATATCTTTCAATTACCGGTTTGCCGATGACCGTGGAGAATATCACCCCGGTTTTGAACCCGCAAACTGAAAGCGTAGAGGCGACTCCCGATGCAGTAATTGCAGTTGTGGCCGAGGCGTTTGATGTTTCTGTTGAAGATTTGAAAGGCATTTCCCGCAAGCGAGAAATTAGTCTCGCCCGTCAAATAGGGATGTATTTAATTCGGCAGCATACTGGTTTGAGTTTGCCGAAAGTTGGCGAAGTGTTCGGCGGAAAAGACCACACGACTGTGCTTTACAGTTGTGACAAAATTGCTCAGTTGCGGAACACTGACCCGAATTTAGCCCAAACTTTGCGTCAGTTGAGCGATCGAATTAACGTTGTCAGCCGCAAAAGTTGAATAAGCTGCTACGCATCTAAATTGAATACAAAGACGGGCAGGATGCCCGTCCCACAATAATTGTATAAAAATTGACTGTCAAATTAGATCCACAGCAGCTTAAGAAGGAAGGGACGACACTGATTCGGACACGCATACACGGATAAACAGATAGCCAACTCTGGACACCCCACGTTGCCGTTTGCCTACCCCCAAATAATCGATCGCACTCGATGACAGATGTAACCATCCATCGCCCGATTAATTTTTGGGAAACGTCACAGCGCCGTATCCTGACTGTGGGTAATATCAATTTCGATGACACCGGATTTGATCTAACCTGTGGAAAAACCTGTGGAAAATTTGCCCTGAGTTTGTGGAAAACTTTACTCGATCGCTCAAAATAGTTTTTGCACCAAAACCGACGGGCGATCGACCGTACCAGCTTTTCCACAAGTTTTCCACAGGTAATTTTTAGCGAAAAGTGACGCCCAGCAAGCAGTTAACTTTTTTTTCCACAGTTTCCACAGGGCGATCGCACAAAAATAATTCACTAAAATAAAAAAATAGGCGATCGCTTCGCACCCGAAACAGATAGTTCGCGACGCGCGCTGACCGAAAGCATCCAGGATACAAGCCCCCGGATTCATCCGTCCAGAAATAAAAAACCTGTATCCGATGAAACTTGCCCCCCGAATTTATTCGTGGGTTCAAGGCTTCAATTCTTTAATCTAAAATCTAAAATCTCAAATCGATTGACCTCATAAACCGGGTTTCTACGAAGATTTCTCATTTTTACAGACAAAACTTTGCGTAGAAACCGGGAATAAGCGCCCATGAGAGGAGCCCTGACAGAGAAAAACCGACCCGCCGGCTTTCTGTGATACCATTTGTTTCTGTTTCAAATCCGGTTAATTAACCTTCCACCCATGAAATTGGTTTGCAGCCAAAGTGACCTCAACGCCAACCTCTCGTTGGTAAGTCGGGCCGTTCCCTCCCGCCCGACACATCCGGTACTAGCCAACGTGCTCTTAGTAGCGGATGAGGAAAATCAGCGGGTTAGCTTGACAGCTTTCGATCTCAGTTTGGGCATTCGTACCAGCTTTGCAGCAGAAGTGACTGGCGGCGGCAGTTTTACCATACCCGCTAAATTACTCAACGATATTGTTTCGAGGCTCCCAGATGGAGAGATTACTTTAGAAGACGAAGCGGGAGACACTGTAGCATATCTCACTTGCAGTTCTGGCAGCTACCAAGTTAGAGGCATGGGCCCGGAAGAATTCCCCGAATTGCCCGCAATCGAAGCCGGAACAATCCTCAAATTGCCACCCGAAGCCTTGATAGAAGGACTCAAAGGAACTTTATTTGCTACTAGCCCCGACGAAGCAAAACAGGTACTTGCAGGCGTGCATTTAAAGGTATTGCAAGATTGTCTGGAATTTGCAGCTACAGACGGCCACAGATTGGCAGTAGTTCAAACTGCAAATGAAAAAGCCGAAGCGGAACAAACCGAGGAAGAATTTGAAGTGACAGTTCCCGCTAAAGCATTGCGGGAAGTAGAAAGAATGCTGGTGATGCGACAGTGGACTGAACCTGTCACCTTGCATTTTGAACAGGGTCAAGTAGTGTTTGAATGGGCCGACCAGCGGCTGACAACTCGCACCTTGGAAGGGCAATATCCCGCCTATCGGCAGTTGATTCCGCCGTCTTTTGAGCGACAAATTACCTTAGAAAGGCGATCGCTCTTAGCAGCAGTAGAAAGAATTGCCGTTTTTGCAGACCAAAAAAATAATATTCTCAAATGCAGCATCGACGAGGAGAATCAGGAAATTACTTTGTCTGTAGATGCTAAAGATGTCGGCTGTGGCAAAGAGTCAATGCCCGCACAAATTTCGGGAGACAGCATAGATATTGCTTTCAACGTGAAATATCTAATTGATATCTTAAAAACCGCTCAATCCCCAGAAATTCAACTGCAATTAAACGGTGCTTTAGCCCCCGTAATTTTCCAGCCTTTGGGTGGAGTCAATGCTACATTCTTGGTAATGCCCGTTCAGCTAAGAGCTTAAAAAGAGTCAGTAGTCATTAGTCAGTAGTCAGTAGTCAGTAGTCAACAATCACCGATGGTGCAACCGGACTCGATATAATTCATCTGCGTTAATCGGTGTTAATCTGCCTGTATCTGCGGTCAAAAAAAGAGAATTTATTAACCGCAGATGACAATGGATTGACGCTGATTCACGCAGATAAAGAGAAGAGAGATAGGAATAATTCCGAGGCTAACAGACTTGATATGACTTATTGCTTCAAATCAATGGCAACAAAATTTCAAATTCCGTACCAGTACCGGGCGTAGAATGCAAATTTAACTTGCCCGTATGCTTTTCCGTAACAATTTGATGGGTAATTGCCAACCCCAAACCGGTACCTTTTCCCGCCGGTTTAGTGGTGAAAAATGTATCAAAAATTCGCCGCTGAATTTCTGGCGGAATTCCCGGCCCGTTATCAGAAATTCTGATGGCTACCCAAGCATTATTTTGATTGTTTTTCGCTGCTTCTAGGCTGAAGTCGCCGTTTTGGCTGGCGGAGGATAGCTGTTTTGAATTTTGTCGATCGCCCCTAACATAATTTTGAATTAATTCCGAATTCACGCAGTCTCCGTCAGAACTGTCTATTACCTCAGTCTCAATAGTAATCGCAGGCACAAAGCCTTTTTCTCCTTTTGCCTCTTCCAAAGCGTCGATCGCATTGCTGATGATATTCATAAATACCTGGCTCAATTGACCGGAGTAACACTTGACTAAAGGCAAATCACCATAGCTTTTAACTACTTTAAACCCGTATTTGAGACGGTTTTTCATAATCAGCAGCGTACTGTCAATACATTCGTGGATGTTAGCTTCTTTCAACTTGGTTTCGTCCATGTGAGAGAAGGTGTGCAGGCTGGTGACGAGTTCGGTCAGCCTCTCTGATGAAACTTTCATACTTTTGAGAATTTCCACCCAATCTTCTTGCAAAAAATCAAAGTCTATCTCTTTTTTAAGTTCGTCAATTTTTTCGCTGTCACCTACAATATCTTCGTAAGCAGACAGCAAATCCATGATGTCTTTCGAGTAGTTGGACAAAAAGCCGATATTTCCCCTGATGCAGGTGACAGGATTTCTAATTTCGTGGGCGACTCCAGCTACCATCTGTCCCAAACTCGCTAATTTTTCGGTTTGAATTAGTTGAGATTGAGTTTGCTGCCTCAGCAATTTTGTCGCTAGTTCGTGAATGTTGGATTGGGCTACTAACAGTTCATGCACGTCTAGCAAACTATAAGTTTGAGGCGACACTTGAACTACAATCGGCTCGTACAGCAGTTCTTTCGATCGCAACAGCGACTTCCTCGCTGCATCCACAATTAAAGTATTGCTGGGAAAAATTAAACTCTCAGTTTCGGCAAAGCGGTACAAAGCCTTTACAGGTCGCTTTAAAAATAATTCTCGCCCAAAAGGACGGCTGATAAATTCTAAAAATCTCCGCCGAGAAATCATACCCGCAAATTTACCTTGATGGGTCACAATGACTCCTGGTAACAGCGGATTAGCTTCTAACATTTGGGAAATTTGCATTCCCAAATCTGTAGCTTCTACCTGAAAATCGTAAAGCGACAATTCTTGGAGAGTAGAGTCTAAACAAAGTTCTCCGATGGCAGCCTGGGACGTGGCTTGGACTGGTCTTTCTACGCAGGAGGTATTCAACATAAATTCATCAGCACACTTTTTTGGGGTTCTATTTGCCAGCAGACATTCAGCTACCAAAGGTCAGCAGGCGAGTTGCTGAGTGCTTTGACCGGCATCCCCCTGGCAAACTGCATTTTAAATTACACAAAAAACTGACGGTCGTAAAGGGCATTTTACCACTTAAAGTATTAGGCAAGATTGAGTATCACCGAGATAAATCCGCCCTGGTAATTATACCCAACTTTATTTTATACTGACTTGAGGAGTATTAACGCTTGGTTTGATTATTTAACTCTTAATTAATCTTGAGTTCTCGTCTTAACCTATTGTTAATAAAATTACCTAGCTGAAAAAGATAATTAAGTGAGAATAGAGGAAAATCGGAATTGCCCGATCGCGCGCGCGATGCACCCCGTCAGGAGACAAGTTAAAAGCACACATTGGGGCGATCGCGCCTTGCTGTCGAATGTACCGCTGGCTGCGCCTCCCTGAGTTTTAGCCCCGCGAGTGTCGCGGGGCGTCGGACCCGGAGCGCCCGTGCTCAGGCATCCTGTCTGCCTTTGACCTTATTTTTAGGAGATGTCTAATGATTATCAGAAAATTGGGTTGAACACCCCGTCCTTATAGGACGGCTTTAATTCAAGTATAGATATAAAAATTTCAACCTTTTAAATACAAAGAAGTATGACAAATTCTTCAATTAAGTAGACTTTTAGTTTAAAATAAAACCAGGTAAACAACAAATAGGAGGTGAGTCAATTTTGTTGACAAACTATGTTTACAAACTTCGTCCAAATCAAACGCAAGATTTGAAAATGTCAAACTGGGTGGATATGTTGAGAGGTCACTATAACTGGTGTCTGAACGACAGAATCATTCAATATAACCAACAGTTTTTTCAAGGGGACTACTGTCAGATTATTCATCAGGTTGAAGCTTGTCCATTAACCTGCTTCGTCAGTAAAAATGGTGCAACTGGCAATCCTTGGAAAGATTGCAAGGTAGATAAAGAAGGTAAACTCAAGAATCCTCGTCGCAGTGCTAGTGATATTCAAATCACATCCTTACCTGATTTAAAAACATCTAGACCTTGGTATAGTGGAATAGACTCAACTGTTCTACAGCAGAACGTTAAACGTTTAGATAGTGCCTACAAAAACTTCTTTGAAGGTAGAGGATTTCCTCAATTCAAAAACCGTAGTAACTTTACTTCTTTTACTTTTGTGATGGGAGTCAAGATACAAGGTAACAAAATCTACTTGCCCAAACTAGGGTGGATGCGGTTTTATAACTCACGTTCAATCCCTGATGGTTTCACTATTAAGGCTTGTGCTGTCAGGAAGCGTCAAAATGGTTGGTACGTGTCTATTCGGATCGAGAACAAGTCTGTTCCCGATTACATTGCCAAAGCTCTTGAGGATGTGGTTAAAGTAATTGGATGCGACTTGGGGATTGCAAAACTGGTTCATCTTTCCGATGGATATCAGATTAAAAATCCCAAATTCTCAACCAATAAAAAAGTTAAACGTACCTTAAAAATTAGACAGAGACGGGTTAGTCGCCAAGTCAAAGGTAGTAATAATCGGAAAAAAGCAGCTAAAAAAGTAGGACTATTACACCAAAAAATCAGCGATAGGCGTCAAGCGCATCAATGGAAAACGGCCCACAAAATAGTGGAGCGAAATATTGACGCAATTGCTTTAGAAAATTTACATATTTCTGGAATGCTACGTCGTTGTCTAGTGAAAACTGACGAGAAAACGGGAAGATTCCTCAAGAATGGACAATCCAGAAAAAAAGGTTTGAATCGCTCTATCTCCGATGCAGGCTGGGGTGAATTGATTTTAAAGATTGAGTATCTAGCTGCAAAGCAAGGAAAAGTCGTAATTAAAGTCAATCCTAAACACTCAAGCCAAGAATGCCGAAATTGCGGTCATATAGATAAGTCCAACAGAGATGGTGAAAAATTCATCTGTGTTGAATGTGGCTATCATGAACACGCGGATATTGGTGCTGCAAAAACCATTAGAGATAGAGCCTTAGAAATGGTACGCGGGGACTCCGCGAAACCGGGTGCTATGCACTTAAACGCCCAAAATATATCACCACGCTCAAAAAGCAAACGTGGTGAGGCAAGGGAACCCTATCACTAGGGATATTAAGGCCGCAATGTCTTAAGAATCCCCGTGCCTTCAGGTCGGGGAGTGTCAAGTTACTGATATTTCCATCCAGGGTTTCAAACGCGATTCACTATTTGGGTCATACCCATAAACCCAACTCTGAAACTCTTCCAAAGCGACCCGTTCTCGCGCCGCTTTTTCTGGGTCTTGTGTTCCTATGTCCGTTACATAGAAGCGCTGTTCGGCCAAAGCACTTCGGTCTTGGAGCACTTGGGTACGCGGGATGCGTCGGTTCTCATAGGTGGTCAAGGCTTCTGCGATGCTGGACGACTCGGAAAGACATTGAGCCAGTTCATAGGCATCTTCAAAAGTGCTATTAGCTCCATGTGCCAGCGAAGGGGACATTGGATGGGCGGCATCCCCTAGAAGTGTCACCCGTCCTTGGCTCCAACTCTTCAAAGGCAGCCGATCGCAGATAGGCGCAAATAAAATCTGCTCCGGATCAGTAGCTCCAATGATCCCCGTGAGCGGTTCCCACCAGCCGGAAAATTGATCGACGATGCGAGACTTGATTTCTGCTGCACTCTCATGCACAGGAGATTTTGGCATCAACACCCGTAGCGTCCAACATCTATAGCCGCCACCCACATCGAAGAAGTAAATTACTTTTTGCTCTCCCTTCATAAAAATCAGTTCATTGGGATTAAGCAGTTCGTGGTTATATTCGATCACTGCCCGCCAAGACATACTGCCCAAATAACGAGGTTCCCCATCACCGATCAGGGTTTTTCGCACTGGGGAGTTAATCCCATCTGCACCAATGAGCAGATCTGCCCGTACTGATTTATCCCCATCAAAATATGCTGTCACCCCGTTCTCATCTTGTTCAAAGCCGATGCAGCGATAACCCAAGTGGATCGCTTCCGGGGGGAGTGCACAGGCCAAGACTTGCTGCAAGCGCCACCACCAGAAAACCAACGTTGGCTGCCCGTATTTCTCCTGGTGGGTAGCTGTGTTTTGTGTGATTGTCTCTCCTGTATATTTTTTGAAAACACTCTGATTTAGTTGGCAGCTTGCACGTTTGAGATTCTCGACGATACCTGGAGAGATGGCATCCAGGGAGTTTAAGCCGTTCGAAAATAGAGCCAAACCCGCTCCCACTGGGCAAAATTCTTTGGCTCGTTCATAGACATGGGCATCAATGCCTTGTTTTCGTAGCGCGATCGCCGTTGCCAGACCTCCCAGCCCACCACCAATAACTGCGACTTTGTGAACAACAGGACCGCTAACTTGTTTGATTTCCATGTTCTGTACCTGATCAATTGATGATTCTTGATGCCTATTTGGGAAGTCTTAATTAGAGGCTCCACTGGTCGAGCAGCATCCGATGTTATAACAGTTCAGATGCTTTTTGCCTGGGCTGCTGAATGCTGATTTGAGCGTGGCTAGCGATCGCCAGTTTACACTATTTTTGGTGATGATTGGCTACCGCTCGCGATCGCAATTAACGCATTTTGGTACTGGAGCGTGTTACTGCGAGGTAATAAACTTAGTTTGTGACCGATCGCAATTTTAACCAGCATCAGATGTAACGGATACTCTAACGTCTATTTTCAAGAATGGACAACTGGGTGATGCAGAGTTACCGAGATTCTTGAGTATGTATTACTCATTATTGTCTCGGATGATTCACTCTCTCGCCACTCAACCCGTGTACGCTGCCCCTTGGGGGTGCGGAATGTGGGCTAGAATATGGCTAAAAGATGTCAAATCGGTTCTCTAAGAAATATCAAGTATAAGCAAGATAGATGCGCCCAGGCAATTAGGGCTGATTTTATTTGAGATTGAGTTTTTGGTATTAACGATTAGTTACCGACTGTAGCTGCGAGAACCGGATTTAAAATTTTTAACCTATTGTTAACACTAATTGAAATTGGTATTGAGTCGGTATTATTTACACAATTCCTTAATTCAAGCAAAAATTGGACAGCGAGGGATTTTTTAAGGGAATCTTAACTTAGCGCTGTCATGAGCTATTATTGACCAGAGGTATGCCCAAGATAGCACAGTAATTACGAGTAGGTGATCGATGCAACCCGCCCTCACGAATCAGTTAAACAATGCTTTTACCCTTTTTCTCAGCTTGTTAGTAGAAGCAATACCTTTTCTGCTGCTGGGAGTTTTATTCTCAGGTTTGCTGCTGGGGTTTGTAGACGAACGCCAACTCGTATCCCGCATCCCGCGAAACCCGCTGCTGGGGGCTTTGATGGGCAGTTCGATCGGCTTTTTGTTTCCCGTGTGCGAGTGCGGTAACGTGCCCGTAGCCCGCAGGTTACTGATGCAGGGAGTGCCCGCACCAGCCGCGATCGGCTTTTTGCTCGCGGCCCCCACAATCAACCCCGTGGTAATGTGGGCGACTTGGACGGCATTTCGCGATCAGCCAGAAATTGTAGTTTTGCGGGTGGTATTTTCTCTAGCTATAGCCACAATTATCGGCTGGGTGTTCAGCGCCCAAAAAGACTTGCGGCCTCTGCTGCAACCCTCTGTAGCCCGCGCGATCCCCCTCCCAAAACCAGAGTTTTCCGAAAAAGATTTCGTCCAAGCCAACACTCCGTTGCTGTTGCAGTCGGGAACATTTATGCTCGGTCAGCCGGGGGGGGCGGTGCCGATCGAATCTTTGCTACAAGACGACTGGAAGCGATTACAAACAAGCAAAACAGAAAAAACCTCGAAACGTTCATCCCTGTTCCACCGCGTTTCTAAAGAGCGTCTGCGCCTGCTTTTAGATACTATGGTACAGGAGTTGCGCGAATTGGGAGGAGTGTTGGTAATCGGAAGTGCGATCGCAGCCATCATTCAAGTTGGCGCACCCCGCGAACTAATTCTCAACCTCGGCCAAGGCCCCGTTTCCTCGATTCTAGCCATGCTGCTATTAGCTGCAGTCGTATCGATTTGTTCTACAGTAGATGCCTTTTTTGCCCTGTCTTTTGCTTCCACATTTACCAGCGGTTCGCTGTTAGCATTTCTCGTTTTCGGTCCGATGATTGACCTCAAAGGCATCGGTTTAATGCTGTCAATTTTTAAAGGTCGAGCCGTAGTTTACTTAATCGTCTTGGCAGCTCAGTTAACCTTTTTAATGACCCTCGCTGTCAACTTGCATTTAGGTTAATAAATTAGCTCGCTCCCACAACTAATACCCTTTGAGATTTTCTATTTTCAAATACCTTGATTCACGACACGGAAGTCACAGATATACGGAAAGCAGTTTTTTCCCTCTTCGTTATTCGTTATTCCCTCCTTTTCTTCCTTCTTCGTTATTCCCTCTTCTTCTGCCTTTTTTCTTCTTCCTTCAACGTCTCAATTCCCAATAATCAATGACTCTTAAAAAATGAATCTTAAAAAAATTAGCCCCTGGCTGGACGCCCTAGCTATCTTAGCGTGGGGAGTATTGCTCCTCAAATATTGGATCACCGGCAAATTAAGCATTCTCATTCACCCCAATTACTTTGGCTTGACTCTAGCGGGAGGAATCGGCTTAATGGTGATTGGCGGGTTAAAAACTTGGGAACTCTTAAAACTCGATCGCACCACAAAGCAATCGCGGACCTCACCACCAAATAACTCTCTCAGAATCACAGAAGTTGAACACGTTACTTTGTTTCCCCCCAGTATCGGCAGCACCTTAATGTTGAGCGTCGCATTAATAGGTTTACTAACAACGCCACGCGCCTTTACCAGCCAGACAGCATTAGAACGAGGTCTCACCGAATCCCTGCCAATCACCCGACTGCAACCTCAAGAATTTCGCAATACTACAAAACCCGAACAGCGATCGCTCGTCGAATGGATGCGGCTGTTAAATTTCAATCCAGAGCCCGATACATACAAAGGTCAAAAAGTCAAAATTCAAGGATTTGTAATTCACCCCCCCAACATAGCAGAACAATATATGTGGATCGGGCGTTTTATCATTACCTGCTGCGCGGCCGACGCCTATCCTATCGGGTTGCCAGTAAAATTACTGATCGGTCAAAGCCGCGCCGCCTTTGCCCCAGACAGTTGGCTAGAAATAGAAGGAGAAACGATCGTAGAAGAACTGCAAGGCAAGCGCAAATTAATCATTCAAGCATCCTCCCTCAAACCAATTCCAGAACCAAAAAACCCTTATGATTATTAGATGTGGAGTAAGTATGAGATTAAATTTTACCTTTCTGATTGCTAGAAGGACACTCCAGACCCGTCCGACCTATACAAATTAAGATAATGTACAGTCAGCTATAAAAGTTGCAACAGCATCCTGTAGTAGTTGCCAAAAGTAAATTCAGCAACTACACTCGTCATTAGTAAATAAATTCTGAGTATATGTCATCCGAAAAAAAATTAGCTATCAAAGGTGCAGCCTGGACGATCGTCAGCTATGGAAGCAGTCAAATTATCCGATTTGCCAGTAACCTAATCCTGACGCGTCTGCTTTTGCCAGAACTATTTGGTCTGGTAGGTCTAGCCTACGTTTTCATCATAGGGATTAACTTATTCTCAGACATAGGTCTAGGCCCAAGCATCATCCAGAATAAGCGCGGGGAAGATCCTCAATTTCTCAACACCGCTTGGACACTGCAAGTCATTCGCAGCTTTTTGATTTGGATTTGTTTGATTATAATTACCAAGCCTGTTGCTAGTTTTTATGGAGAGCCCCGTCTCCTGTGGTTGATTCCAGTAATAGGTATAAATTCCCTACTAGGAGGGTTTAAATCCACATCCACAGCCACCCTAGAACGCCAAATGGCAGTCAAGAAAGTAGTAATTTTTGAGTTTGGCATACAGATCGTTTCTACTACAGTGCTAGTTGTCTGGGCCTGGTTCGATCGCAGCGTCTGGGCGATCGTTGCAGGCGGCTTTACTGCAGCTTTAATGGAGGTAGCATGGAGCCATTTTTTGATTCCCGGCAAGTCAAACCGTTTTGCTTGGGATAAACAAGCAGCTAAAGAAATATTTTCTTATGGTAAATGGATATTTTTGTCTACGGCTTTGTTTTTCTTGTGTTCTCAAGCCGATAGACTCATCCTCGGGAAAATATTTACTTTAACAATGTTGGGCATTTACGGCATCGCTTATACTCTCGGCGATATGCCACGCCAAGTAATCATCGCCATTAGCGGCAGGGTGATTTTTCCCTCGATTTCTATGCTAGCAGAGTTGCCGCGGGAGGAGTTGCGCGCGAAGATACTTAACAACCGCAAGCTAGTTCTAATACCGTTAGCCGTAGGTTTAGCAATTTTTGTGAGCTTCGGAGATCAGTTAATTTTAACACTGTACAGGAAAGAGTATGCGGCGGCCGCTTGGATGATGCCTATCTTAGCTTTAGGTATCTGGCACACCACCATGTACAGTATGATGGGTTCTTGTCTGTTAGCCGTAGGAAAGTCTCAGTACCAAGCTATGGGCAATCTGCTGACTTTTGTAAATCTATGTATAAGTATACCGCTAGCATACCACTTAAAAGGTAATTTAGGTGCAGTGATTGCTATAGCTCTCGGCGACCTTCCTACCTATGCAGTAACTCACTACGGTTTGCGGCGAGAAGGACTAACTTGTTTTTGGCAGGATATTCAATTAACAGGGCTGTTTGTAGGGGTGCTGGTCACTGTAATTTGCTGTAGAGTCGCTTTTGGTTGGGGTCTGCCAATCGATAAAATATCACCCATGGATTTAATCCCAATCAATCCATTGTTTCAGTAAACAAAAAGGAGATTGTCTGTCATGCTGTAAGAAAATATTATCAGCCAAATAGGGCAATTTATTTTTTTACAGATCGGGCTATTGCGAGAAATATCTTGCGTTGCCACGAGGCATACTAAAATGATGTTTTACCATCAAAGAAGTTGCATCATAAATTTATTCAAAGAAAACGAACAGCCGGAAAAAAAACGCCAAAAAGTTTGCGTGGCTGTAGCAGACATTACATCAGTGGAAGAATCTAAAAATCCAGAAAAAGCCGCAGCAAAAATAGAGAGACTCAGGTACACAATAGATGGCCTCTTGACGAGTTTTGCTCATTGCGACCTGAGTATTACTATCCAAACTCTACCGAACAGGCACGTTACAGCCTACTTACCTTAATATCAAATTAAGTGCATTCAAATACAAGAAGGCCCTGATTGCGACCCCCTGTTGCTAGAGTATAGGCTTCAAGAAGAATTTGTCGAAAGAGTAGAAAAATTTGACTGGTTTTTATTCATAGAAGATGACATTGTTTTGTACGATGCTTTCGTTCTAGAAAAATTAGAAAAATTTAACCGACAAAGCGGGTATGAGAATGCTATTCTTGACCCAAACCGTTTTGAAATGTATCAAGCCACCAAGAGATATATTGATTTGACAATAGATCAGCAGCTATCGTGGAATCAGCTATCTAGTGTAGAGATAGAAGGTGTAAAATTTTATGAGTTTAGCAATCCTCATTCTGCATTTTACTGTTTGTCAAGAAAGCAGATGAAACAGTGGATCAAATCCAGTCCCGTCTTCAAAAATCAAGTAGTGAATGTCGGGCCTTTAGAGAGTGCAGCAACTTTTTGTCTTTGGGAATGTTTCTCAATATATAAGCCTCACCCGTCAAACTTAAACTATTTTGAGGTCATGGATTACGATAGCAAGTATTCTAAGTTAGCTCCAGAACCGGAATCGCCGTATACACTGTCAGCGGTTAATAATAGTTCCAACATACCAAGCGTCAAGGATTCGTGAAAGGGTTTTAAGTAGGTCGCCAGTGGATTTGAGATTTGAGATTTACTCCACAGATGAATCTGGGATATTGAACTAGGGTCTAAAATTTTTGGGGTTCACGACTCCTGTCGGAAACTTGTATCCATTTATAGGAGTTGCCAATACCAAATTCAGCAACTACACTTGTAATTATAAAATAAATTATGAGTATATGTCATCCGTAAAAAGACTAGCTATCAAAGGCATATTCTGGACGATTGCCGGCGACGGCATCACTCAAATTATCCGATTTGGCAGTCACCTAACTCTGACGCGCCTGCTTGTTCCAGAACTATTTGACCTAGTCAGCCTACCCTACCTTTTGATCACAGTCGTCAATGCCTTCTCAGACATAGGTCTGAAGCTAAGTATCATTCAGAACCAGCGTGGAGAAAATCCCGAATTTCTCAACACGGCTTGGACAATGCAAGTTATTCGCAGCTTTTTTATTGGGTTGTGTGTAATTTTAGTCACCTTGCGAGTTGCTAATTTTTATAAAGAACCCGGTCTCCTGTTGTTAATGCCAGTGCTCGGTATAAATACCATAATAGGAGGGTTCAACTCAACTGCTACATCCAGCCTAGAACGCAAAATGGCAGTGAAGAAAGTAGTAATTTTTGAGTTGGGCATACAGATTGTTTCTACTACAGTGATGATTGTCTGGGCCTGGTTCGATCGCAGCATCTGGGCAATCATTGCAGGCGACTTGACAGGAGCTTTAATGCAGTTAGTTTGGAGCCATTTTTTGATTCCCGGCAAATCAAACCGCTTTGCTTGGGATAAACAAGCAGCTAAAGAAATATTTTCTTATGGTAAATGGATATTTTTGTCTAGTGCTTTATTCTTTGTATATTCTGAAGCCGATCGGCTAATTCTAGGCCAACTATTTGATTGGAAACTCCTGGCGCTCTATGGCGGGGTTTTTAGGCTGAGTGATATGCCGCGCCACGCGTTCATGGGCCTAGGCCGCAAGGTGATTATTCCATCCATTTCAATCCTAGCAGCAGACTTGCCTAGCGAGGAATTGCGCCCTAAGATTCTCAAAAACCGTAACCTAATTCTGATACCGTTAGCAATAGGTTTAGCAATTTTTGTAAGTTGTGGAGACCAGTTAACTTTAATGATGTACGGTGGTGGGGAGTATTATGTGAAATACTCTTGGATGATACCAATCTTGGCATTAGGAATTTGGCACCGAACCCTCCACAATCTCATGGGTTCTTGTCTATTAGCCCTAGGAAAGTCTCAGTACCCAGCTATGGGCAATCTGCTGACTATTGTGAATTTATGTATAGGTATACCTCTCGGATATCATTTAAAAGGTAATTTAGGTGCTTTGATCGCTGTAGCAGTCAGTGACATTCCTACTTATGTAGTAATTACTTACGGCTTGTGGCGAGAAAAACTCAGTTGTTTTTGGCAGGATATTCAGCTAACACTATTGTTTGTAGGAGTGCTACCAGCTATAATTTTATGTAGATATGCTTTGGGGGGTGGTCTACCGATCGATAAATTATCAGCGGCGGATATGATACCTATAAATTCACTATTTCAGTAAACAAAAAGGAGCTAGTGGGTATGTGATTACAAAGTACGATAAGAAAAGGAAGTCACTTAAGTTTTTTACAGGAAACAAGCTCAGCACTTGATAGTTAGCTTCAGAAATATTCAATTTAAAATTCAATTGAAAGTTGGCAGTGAGTTTTTGCCCAGAATTAGGAGAGACAGATTTGTGAGTAGTTTTAAGAAAAAAATTAATCCTTCATCCTTCGATATTTTACCATTCAAACAGCCGATCGACCGCATGGCGATCGTCCTCATGCTAGTGCTGAGCGTCTTAATCGGACTGCTGCTGCACAGCGGCGATCGCACAGCACCCAGAGTGCGAGAATTCACCTGGGAAAACAAACAAATCGGCGCCGAAGATACCGGCTTTATCCTCACCTTCTTTCGGCCGATGAACCAGTCCAGCGTTGAGGAAAACTTAAAGCTAGAACCCCCCCTCCCCGGTAAATTTAGTTGGGCAGGAAGGCGCATGGCTTACACCCTCCAAGATCCAGCACCCTACGGCGTTACCTACACAGTAAAACTTGCCGGAGCAACCGACAAGTATTTCGGAGAAAACAACAAAAATAAAGGAACGCCAATGCAACCGTTTAGCAGTTCCTTTCGCAGCCGCGATCGAGCTTTTGCTTACATCGGCGTCCAAGGCGAAACAGAAGGCAGATTAATGCTAGTAAATCTCACCAGCAGCGACTCGAAACCGATACCGCTGACTCCCAAAGATTTAGTAGTAACGGATTTTAAACCTTATCCCGACAGCGATCGCATTTTATTCTCAGCCACAGATAGATCGATCGCCCGTACTCGCGGCACCCTAAATCAAGAACTATTCACAGTCACCACTGGCCTCAACCCCCAATCGGGATCAGAACCCCAACAAAAGCACCCAGCAGGTAGAATCGACAAAATCTTAGACTCCAAAGATTACCAAAACCTCAAATTCGACCTCTCAGCAGACGGAAAAATCATCATTATCCAGCGCGTCAACCGCCGCAATCCCGGCGATTTCAGTCCTTGGATTGTGGAAGAAAAACAGGCGCCCCGACCCTTGGAAAATGAACAAGGCGGAGATTTTATGATTCGCCCCGACAGCAAATCGATGGTAATATCTCAAAAACAAGGATTAGCGATCGTCCCCCTCAAACCCGAAGCAGACCCTGTAGAATTTTTGCCAAAATACGAACAAGTATTGGGCATGGCCCGGGACAACTCCGCCGCCGCCTATGTTAAATACAACAGCGACTTTACTCGATCGCTTTTCATCTTAGATAACCAAGGTGCAGAACAAGAAATATTGCGGATTCCCGGCAGCATTATCGCCGTTTATTTCGACCCCCGCAAAGACAAAGACAGCCAAGTCCAGCGTCTCTACTGTTTGTTAGCGCAACGCCTCCAAACAGAAAGCTACAAAGAACAGCCTTTCATCGCAGCCATCGACCTCAAAAAAGAGGGCACTCGTTTGGTAGGAACCATCAAACCGCTGCTGGTTTTGCCCAACCAATTAGATACCCAAATCAGTTTATCTCCCGACGGGCTGGCATTAATTTTCGACCAATCAGTCACAGCAGCAACTCCCTCAGCAGCAGACGGTCCCCGCAACTCGGGCGGACAGTCGATCGCTACCAGCCGCCTCTGGCTGCTACCCTTATTAGAAATACCCGCAGATGGTTCTCCCGCAAAAGTACAGCCAGAAGAACTGCCCTTTGCCGGCTATCATCCCCGCTGGCTGCCCTAAATCGATTTTAGATTTTAGATTGACTGAGATGTTACACCATTATCAAGAACAGGCAAGATGCCTGTTCCACAAAGAGTGAATTTTGTTGTGGGGTGGGCAGGAGAGCCCGCCCCTAAAAGATTTATCGTGATCCGTGCGCACGCGGCGTTTCCATGTGCGATCCGTGCGTACCCTACTTTTACTAAATTGAATGGAGATTTAAGATTTAAGATTGGAAATTGAGTTGATACTAGGCGATACTGGTAAATATTACAAACTTTGAAACTAACTCACCAGCCTGCAATTTCACATCTAAAACCTCAAACCTAAAATCTAAAAGTCGCATGACTCCCGAAGAAATTAGCAATACCCTTAAAGAGTTATTTGGTGACAGTGTTGAGACGCCTGCAGCCACTTCTTGGCAAGTAGAAACCCCCAAATTTCGCCTGTTAGTCCTCCTTTCAGAAGACGGGACTTGGCTGCGGATTTTGCTGCCGATCGGCGATGCCCAGGAAGCTCAACCATTTTTTGATAAACTGCTAGAAGCTAACTTTGACACCACCCTCGAAACTCGCTACGCCATACATCAAAACGTTTTGTGGGGAGTATTTCAGCACAGCCGGGCCACACTCGCCGCCTCGGATTTCTCGGCAGCCGTCGCCAGACTGCTGGGTTTGCAAGAGCGAGGTTTGTCAGACTTTTTCGGCGGTTTGATAGAAAGCCGCATCCGTCAAATCATCAAAGCTGCGAAGATGCAGGGACAGTCTGTCGAAACTACCCTTCAGACTTTAGACCGTTTCTACGCAGAGGGATTGATGGGTGAAATGGAACTAGGGCGAGAGTCTCGCGAAAATACACTCGCCGCGTGGCGGTATCAGCTAGAACGCCTCTGGCCGGAGGTGGAACCCTAAGACGATTTGAGATTTGAGATTTGAAATGGCAGATGGCAGATGGCAGATTGCCACAAACTGACGCTCATCGAGGTGGGAAAGTTGCCTAAAGCTGCATTTCTTTTTAGTGGTATAGCAACCGCGCCCGACGCGCGAGCAGGTTCTTAATTGCACAAACCCATGCGGTCTATTGCTTCTTCCTTCTCTCGCGACGATAACTAAAGCCTTCCATCCGTTACATCCTCGCTCAAGCGAATCCGTTGCCGAACTTCCTTCTGCTGTAGAATATGCGGATTTTGGCAACAGGCCCCAGTCTTGACCGTTGGCGCCTGTTGCCACTTCCACGATCGCCAATCCGGATCCTCGAACCCTCGAAGGATGCCCGTATATTCACTGATAACCCGCGATATTTTCTCCAATTCCCTACCATAACAGGAAAAATAGTATAACAGATAACAACAATCCCTGATAAATTTTTAAGATTTTGGGAAAACACGCGCGAGCCGGTATATCATGGTAAAAAGTTTACAGCAAAGCTCTGTAAGTTTCACAAAAGCTTCGATCGTTTAACATAGATTGAGAAACAAAATCTTTAGCAGACAATGCTTGTGTGATCGGGTTTTCCCATCGGGTGCTGTTGTAATTCAACAAATTAGCAACTACCCCCTACCAATTACCCGTTACCAATTAATAGCAACTTAACTAACAGCCGGTTCGTCCAAGGCGTGTATTTAGAGAGGAGTCAAGCGATTTGAGATTTGAGATTTGAGATTAAAGAATTGAAGAAAGCGACCCCACTGATAAATCCGGGGGCTCGTGATGAGGATTTGGAGCTTTTTTCTCGCTCCACGAATGAATCCGGTGGCTTATACCCTGGCTGCTTTCGGTCAAAGGAGGCCTTATAAGCCTCCGTACCCCGAATCAATCACCGCTCAAAAATGAAAGGCGCGCCGGTCTCAGGTACCAAGCCCCCCAATTATATTTCGGGAGCATCTTGATTCTTAATGTACTTTCTAGGAATTGAAACAGTAATACAATCATCACTATGTGACGAAATAGAGTATATTGTAATTAGGTCGAAAACAAGAAGTTTATGCAACTAACCTATAAGTACACACTAAGACCCACTAAACATCAAGCGGTGATGATAACGACTCACCTCGAACTTTGCCGTCGGCAATACAACTACCGATTAGGTGAAAGATTTAAACGGTGGGAATCCACCAGAACACCCCTCAATGCCTGCCCTTTAACTCCATATCGAGTTTCAGTAGAGGAAATCTACAAGAATATTCCTCTAACTAGAGTGCAAACCAGAGAGGGTAGGAAAAAATATGGCTCTCGTAATCCCTTAAGAAAAAAGGATGATGTTTTCTCAAACATTGATGGTGGTTACGTCCAAGGGCTAACTGTACAGTTAGCTGACTTGAAAAACACCAAAAGACTATTTCCTGATTACAAGCTCTTGGATTCCCAGGTAGGGCAGGATGTAGTGAATCCTGTGGAAACTTCCTTTCCAAACTTTACGATCCCCGACAAAAATGGCAATCGTAGAGGCAAGCCTAAATTTAAGGGTTTCCATTACTATAAATCTTTGACTTATCCTAAACTAGATAATTTGAATATTATCAAAGATGAGCCAAATAGGATTTGTATCGACCTAGGGAAAGTAGGTCAAGTCCCAATGGTATTCCATAGACCAATACCGACAGGATTCAAGGTCAAGGCTGGAACGGTTATCCCAGAAGCAGATGGATGGGATATTTCCTTAACTATTGAATATCAAAGAGTTCCAGTAACGGTTGCAGAAATTCAGCCGATCGCCGAAAACAGTATGGGTATTGACTTAGGAATTGCTAATTACGTTTATTTCCCCAATGAGAAAAAAGCCGAAAACCCGATATTTTTGAGAGCATCTGCTGAAAAGTTGGCAAGACTTCAAGCAAAGTTAGCTAGCAGGGTTAAAGGTTCTAAGCCCTCGAAAATCCTCAAAAGCAAGATTTCTAAGCTCCATCAATTTGTAGCTAGAGCAAGCCAGGATTTCCCGTTCAAAACAGCACATAAGTTATTTGATAAGTGTGATGTTTCGGTTGTAGAGGATTTGAGCCTTAAGAATTGGACTAGACGCGGTCCAGTCAAGACTGATATTGAAGACGGCAATTTAGTTTACTTACCAAATGGTCAAGCAGCTAAGAGCGGTTTGAATAAATCAATACTTGATGCTGCTCAGGGTCAATTTACTACTGTCATCAAATATGTCGCTGGGAAATTAGGTAAAAGCGTTCTATTCGTTGACCCCACGGGAACTTCTCAACGTGGGAATTGTCTCTACAAAGGGCCTAAAGAATTGTCAGATCGATGGTATTCCTGTCAGTGTGGGGAGTCCTGGGATCGACACGAAAATTCAGCCAAGCTGATCAAAAAGATTGGATTGAATTACGAAAGTGGCGGTGCTTCTACGTCACTAAAAAAAGCCCTTGCCTGGAGGGAAAAAGAAGCCTGCGTTCTAACGGTACTCCGTTGACCGTCAGGTTGGTTCACGTTATCCATCAATACAAGATTATAACAGGGGTTTTATTTATGTTTGCTGTGCGTGAGACTAGCTCGGAGTTATCAGTGTTGCATATACCTGAGATTTGTACTTGGAACATCTCCTTAGAATCAACTCTTCTAGACCTGCCACTCTACAACTGCCAAATTGAATTAACTCAACAGGCAAAAGAAGTAGCCCTGGCTTTTGAAGAAAATTCCCTGCTGCCCGGCGTCATTTTGACAGAGCACGGTAATTTTGTCGGCATACTATCCAGGCGTCTATTTTTTGAGAAAGTTAACTGCCGCTACGGATTAGAAATGTTTTTCAAGCGACCAATAGAGGTATTATACAAGTTTTCCAAGCCAGAGCCGCTGGTATTTCCCGGCAGTAAATTAATAGTAGAAGCTGCCCAGGAAACCCTTGAGAGGTCAGCCGAATTAATTTACGAACCTGTAGTAGTGGAAGTAGCACCTCAGACCTACAAACTGTTAGATGTACACCAATTAATCGTCGCTCAATCAAGAATTCACCAATTAACAAATAAGTTGCTCAACAAACAAACTGAAGCCAAACTAATCCAAACAGAAAAAATGGCTAGTTTGGGGAGGATGGTAGCAGAAGTAGCTCACGAAATCAGAAATCCGCTGAACTGTATTTGGGGAAATTTGACTTTTCTGCTGTCCTATTTTGAAGACTTGCTTCAGCTCATGTCGGTTTATGAAGAAGAATATTCGGAACCCTGTCCCCGAATTGATGCCCTCAAAGAACAAATTGACTTTGATTTTTTACAAACAGATTTGCCAGTCACCTTAGAAGGGATGGAGCTGGCAGCCTCGCAATTGCTAAAAATAGTTAACGGGCTGCACCACTTCTCTCACATGGACGAGAGAAAGCCAGTGAAGACAGACATTCACGAATGTGTGGAAATGACGCTGTTAATTCTGAAAAACCGCTTTAAAAGCAGCATAGAAGTGGTAAAAAATTACGGCGAACTGCCGCTAGTTAGCGGCTATTCCGGTCAGTTGAGTCAGGTGTTTTTGAATTTGTTAGTTAATGCTCTAGACGCCCTGACAGAGTACGCAGCCGATCGAGAAATACAGACCCAGTGCGGGGAGAACTGGCGCCCCCAAATCCAAATTACCACTAAAGTCATAGAAACCGAAGACGGCAACCGGGTCGCAATTTGCATTGCCGATAACGGGCCCGGCATTCCCCCAGAAAATCAGCAGCAGATATTTGACACCTTTTTTACCACTAAACCTGCAGGCAAAGGCACTGGTATGGGGCTGGCTATCTCCCATCAAATCGTCACCGAAAAGCACGGCGGCCAACTTTCATTGCGATCGCAACCGGGCAAGAACACCGAATTTGAAATTATCCTGCCCATAGTTCGCAAAATATGATTAACTCAAGAAGCGTCTCCAGGCTCGCTCCGGCGGTGAAATGATAGGCTAGCTTAGTAGTACGTTATCATTTCACTTTCCCAGCGTTTCGGCAACTAAAAGTTCCAGTGGCAAATAAATTCAGTTCCCAACTCCTTGGCCCTTCACTCTCCGAAGGCAGCCCTCAAGACCTTTCCCTAGAGTCTACCCTCTGGGATTTGCCTCTGTATGAGTTTCAGGTTAATTCGAGCTGCAAGACGATCGCAGTTGCCGAAATTTTTGAAGAGCATCCCCTAGTGCCGGGAGTCGTCTTGCTGGAAGCAGGAGAGTTTGCTGGCATGATATCCCGCAGCCAACTCCTGGAATATTTCCTCAAACCCCAGGGCCCCAAGCTTTTTTTGCACCAGCCGCTGAAAGTTCTCTACAGTTATGCTCGCGTCGAAATATTATTGCTCCCAGAGACTACAACCATTTTGACCGCAGCTCCAAAAGCTCTGCGTCGCTCGCGCCAATTGCAGTCTGAACCAATCGTCGTCCAAATAGACTCCCAATCTTACCGGCTCTTAGACCCTCACGCGCTAAACATCGCCTACTGGCAAATTCGCGGCATAGAAACTCAAGTCCGCTACGAAAGAGCCCAAACTCAAATGCTTCAAAGCGAAAAAATGGCTAGTTTAGGGCGTTTAGTCAACGGAGTAGCCCACGAAATTTTAGATCCGGTAGGCTTTATTTGGGGCAATTTAACCTACATCAGCGACTACAGCAAAAACTTGATGGAGTTGCTCTCAGTTTACGACGCGCACTGTACCGAACCCCCGCCGGAAATAGCACGGCTCAAGGAAGAGATAGACTATGACTTTTTGCAAAACGATTTCCTCCGAACTGTTGCCAGCATCAAATCCGGAGCCGAACGTTTGAGCAAGTTGGCAACCAGTTTGCAAAACTTCTGCCACATCGACGATATTTATCCCAAACCGACCGACTTGCACGCCAACATAGACAGCATTGTTTTGCTGCTCAAAAGTCGTTTGACTAAGGAAATCCAAGTAGTAAAAAACTACGGCAACCTGCCGCCAGTGCCTTGCTATGCAGGACAGCTAAACCAAGTATTTATGAATATCTTGACCAATGCTATTGATACATTAATTAACGAAGCAGTGGCTCAAGAATTGGCGAAAGAGTTTAAAGGTGAAGGACTCAGAGAATTCGATCGCCAGCCTCAAATTGCAATCACAACTCAAGTCTGCTGTCCGGAACCTGCGACGGATTTAGACAAACTTCATGTTCGCTGGGTTTCGATTTGCTTCGCAGATAACGGGCCTGGAATGTCACCTAGCAAGTACCAAAAAATTATAGAATCATTCTCTACCCAAAAACGCGCCCTCAAAGAAACCAGTTTAGCAGTTTGCTATCAAATAGTGAGGGGGAAACACGGCGGTGCATTCAGAATGCGATCGGAATTAGGCAGCGGCACCCAATTTGAAATTTTGTTACCCTTAGCTTAAAGAAGGAAGAAGTCATTAGTCAGTAGTCATTAGTCAGTAGTCATTAGTTATTGGTTATTAGTTATTGGTTATTATATCAATTCCGGTTGTATCGGAATGATTAAACCACAGAGGGCACAGAGGACACAGAGAAAGAGAAGAGAGAGATGCATAATTCCGATGTTAACGGATTTGATATTAGTTATTAATCATTATGAAAAATACTGCTACATATAAATTAGAGGCAATCTTCTGCAGGGAAACGGCAATGCTGTGTCCCTACCTGAAAACTCCTGTAACAGTCAACAGTCAACAGTCAACAGTCAACAGTCAACAGTCAACCATTATCCAATTGAGTGCCGCACATTTTACAATATTTGGCATTAGCATCATGTACAGACCAACCGCAACCTTTACAAACAGCTTCTCCGTGATCAGCACTTTTAACTAATTGTTTAATAAAGTCCCCCAATTGCCAAGGAATCAGAGCAATTCCCGTCAAAATCATCAAAATAGTCAGAAAACGCCCGGATTCGGAAATCGGAGTAACATCGCCAAATCCCACCGTGGTCATCGTGACAACGGAGAAATAAACAGCATCCAAAAAAGTCCCAAAGCTTTTGGGATTGGTCGGATGTTCGACTTGATAAATTAAACCAGAATAAACAAAAATTATTGCTAGCAAAGTAAACAAAATTCGAGCAAAAATCACTCCATCTTCGCTGCTGATGCGGAAAATAGAAATTTTCAATTCCAGAAAGCGGATGAGTCGGAGAATTCTAAACCAGCGAAAAATCCTGATAAAACTGACGTTGACAAATCCAAATAAAAATGGTAAAATTGCCAGCAAATCAATGATTGAAAAAAAACTTAAAATAAATTTAACTCTATTTTCTGCACACCACAGGCGCAATAAATACTCAACTGTAAAAACGATTAAAAGCGCTGTATCGAGAGTTTCCAAATTAATTCTAACAGCTTCCGAAAGCGGGTAAGTTTCGGCGATGAAGCTGGCGGAAGATAGGAGAATGAGTCCGGTAATAGTTAAATTGACGGTTCTGCCAATTGGGGTTTCGATGTCTTCGAGATAAAATCCAATTTGCGATCTGGTTAACATAGATAAGATAATTAATACCATTTATGAGGTAAGGGAATTATCGCATATGAGTATCGAATTAACTAAGGGTGAAAGGTTCAATCTTTCTAAAGAAACTCCTGATTTCAGTAAAATTGCGATCGCCCTGGGTTGGCAAGTCAGCCAGACAGCACGAAACTGCGACATTGACGCATCTGTTTTTATGTTAGCGGCGGACGGTCGCATTCCCGATGAAAAGTATTTTGTATTTTACAACAATCTGACATCACCGGACGGTGCGGTGCGGCATTCAGGAGACAGCGCGACTGGGCAAATAGACGGAGATGATGAGACGGTTTATGTGGATTTGAGTAAAATCAATTCGGCGATTCAGGAAATTGTGTTTGTGGTGACTATTCACGAGGGACAGGAAAAGAATCAAAGTTTTAGTCAAGTTACAAATGCTTTTATCAGGCTTTACAACCGAGAAACTCTTAGCGAGTTGGTTCGGTACAATTTAAATCAGATATTTTCGCAAGAAACGGCTTTAGAGTTTGGACGTTTGTATAAGAAGAATGGCGAATGGAGGTTTCAGGCGGTAGGACAGGGATATAATGCTGGGTTGCAAAGTTTTGTAGATAAGTATTATGTTGAGAAAAGCTCGAATGCTGCTGAGAAGGTTGATGATGCTGAGGTTGTGAGGCGGTTTAGCGATCGGGTGGACAAGCTTTTGCGGGAAGAGGCGATCGAGGAGACACCGATTCCAGTATCTAGCGAAGCTGTAGAACAGCCGGCTGCTACTCCTGTAAATGCGGATACTGTGCAATCTCAGGAAGAGGAAAAAATAGATGATTCTGCACTAGAAAATCTGGAACCCGTTATCAGTGCTGAGGAATTTTGGAAACGGTATGAAGACGGAGAACGCGACTTTACAGGGATTAACCTAGCGGGAGTGGATCTAAGTGGCAAAACTCTCGACTCTAATGTCAGTCTCAGTCAAGCAAACCTGAGCAGTGCCAATCTAGCAAATGCCAAATTGACTGGGGTAAATTTGATTGGAGCTAACTTGCAAGGCGCGAACTTGAACTCAACAAACTTGCAAAGCGCTGATTTGATTGAAGTTAATTTAAGTGGGGCTAACTTAACCAAGGCAATCTTGTATTACGCAAGACTAATTCAGGCAAATTTGAGTCAAGCTAACTTAAGCGAAGCAAAGTTAGATAGCGCAAACTTGACTGTAGCAAACCTCAGTAGAGCTAACTTAACTCAAGCAAATCTACCTAATGTTAACCTGACAGGAGCAGACTTGAGTCACGCGAAGGTAACTAAAGTCAACCTACGTTATTCAAACCTCAGTGGTGTTAACTTAACAGGGGTAAGTTTGACTGGGGTAAACCTTGAAGGAGTTAACCTTAGTGGCATGAATTTGAGTGGGGTAAATTTGACTGGCACAAACTTAAGTCATGCCAAGTTGATTGGGATTAACTTAAGTGGAGCAAGTTTGAGTGGAGCAAACTGTTTAGGCGCTAACTTGGATGGTGCTAACCTAACAGGGGTAAGTTTGATTGGAGTAAACTTACAGGGCGTTAATCTGAGCGGGCAAAAGTTGAGTGGGTTTAATCTCTCTGGGGTTAACCTGTATGGAGCAAACTTAAGTGGAGTAGACTTAACTTCTGCAGACTTGCGCGGAGCAAATTTGAGCTGTGCAAACTTAGAGAAAACTAACCTGAAAGATGCCAAAATTGTGGGAGTAAATATGGATTGTGCAAACCTCGCAGGAGCAATTATGCCAGATGGCACAATTCACGAATAAAGTCGATCGCACGTAGTAAGAGTAAGATGGACAATGTATTTGTGTCAATTTAACCGAAAGTCCGCCAGGGAATGAATTCCACGGGGCTTTTAGCTTAAGTCCTCGCTATGAGGACTAATGAGTTCTTCAGTCCTCATAGCGAGGACTTTTGCTATGAGGCAGGGGTTTAAACCCCTGCCGGACTGAGGGAAATAGCGTTAAATTGACACCAACGGTGTGCATCGTCCTCCATACAAATAAAGTATGATGAGTGTGAAAGATCCAATATATAGATTTTTTATGAATGAATCGAAAACGGAAATAATAGAATCTACCCTCAGATGGATGACGGAGTTTGTCGAGTTACCGCATCCAATTTTCAGCGATTTACCGATTTGTCCCTTCACTAAAAAAGCACGCTTGGCCAATCAAATTTTATTCAAAATCGAGCGTTTTTCAGCGGTGACTGAGTTCGATCGCGATTCTGCCATAATGAAATCGATTTATGAATTTGACAACTCGGGATTTGAAATAATGGTAGTAATTAATCCCGAAAAAACAGCAATTACTGCGCCAGAAACTAAAGAATTGATAGACAAACTGAATAATCAGATTTCAGAGTTGGGCTTGCTGGCTTTTCACGTCCATCCCGAAGAAGATTTTAATATAGACGGGCTTCATACTAGGAGGATGCCGTATCCGGGCTTCACTGTTCAAGTAAATTCTAAGCTGAAGCCAGCTTCCGATTCCTTAGAGAAAACTGAATATTACAAAAATTGGACTGCCGAACAACTAAAATATTTGGGGATTCCGAGAAATTGACGATCGCCCTTCCCCCCTTCCCCCTTCCCCCTCTCTTCCTTCGCGTTCTTTGCGTCTTCGCGGTTCAATCCTCCTCATCCCCAGTTCCCCGCGCATCTCCCAGCCATTACAATAAACTCAGCAAAAAATCTTTACACATAAGAACTCATGCAGCTCAAGTCAACAACCCGCCATATTCGCATATACACCGCCATCCTCGAAGATAACGAACTCGTCCCCAGCAACGACCTTTTGACCCTCGACATTGACCCAGATAACGAACTTAACTGGAACGACGAGTCAGTCAAACAGGTATATGCCAAATTCGACCAACTCGTAGACGCTTACGAGGGCGAAGACTTGACCGAGTACAACCTCCGCCGTATCGGTTCGGAATTGGAGCACTTGGTACGATCGCTCCTCCAAAAAGGCCAAATCAGCTACAACCTCAACGGCCGCGCTGTTAACTACAGCATGGGATTGCCTCAAGTTGATTCCAAAGTTCACCTGTAAGGGCGATCGGCATTTATGTCAACTTAAGATTGAAACCGATAATAAATGTCGCTTGTAGCTGAGTTTCGATCGCCCCTGATTCAGGCCCCCTACTCCCCCGCGTCCGGGGGTGTAGGGGGCCCGGAGGGTTCTCTTTCCTCTCCCGCCTTAATGGGGATTGAGGGGGATTGAGGGGGATCTAGACTTCCATACAAAGGAAAAGTCCAGAGGGGGAGAATTGGGAAAATCTGCTTTTATTCTTCTTCCTGCTTGTTTCTAACTCCTGACTCCGAACTCCCTGACTCCTGACTCCCGGCTTCTTCACCCTTGACGACTTCCATCGGACTTCTCCCCCGCATCCCCAGCATCATCAACCGCACCCTTAGTAGGATTGTGATCGCGCTCCAAAAACTGTTTAACTGCAAGTTGACGGTTGGTCATAAACTGACCCCAAGCGCCCGGAAACACCCCATCCAAGGTTTCCACCAGCGCCCAAACCTCAAGATTCATCAGTTTGTAATAAAAACTGTGAGAAGTTTGAACGCTAGTGAGTATTTCGTCTATTTCAAGTGCAGGCAGCAGGTTCGCATCGGGCAAATTATCGGGAAAGGCGCTTGACTCATGTAGGGGCATGGTTAAAAACTCAACAGCTTGCAGAGACCGGTCAGTCGATTGTAGATTGTAGATTGTAGATTGTAGATTTTAGACTTTAGATGGACTCCACAGATGAATCTGGGGACTTGTATCCGTCTTTGGGTAAGGTTAAATTTAACTTTACTTGCGAAACTCACGCACGAGGCACGGAACACTCTTGGGGAGAAAACCGAGAATTGATATTTATTTATACCTGTCGGCTCAGGTGATTTCTACCTACCTCCATCATACCATTATAGTTAGTCTAAAATCTCCATTCGCTTGAGTGCTGCGATTTCTTCGGAAATGGCCACTATTAGGAATATGCTGAAAACAGGGTGATTTCAAGCCGATGACTTCGGCGTCGCGCGAGCCTCTAACTTTGAAAGCTCATAGCAAGATTCATCGGCGGGTCAACCAAATGGTAGACTATTTGTGTCCGTACAAGACTTTAAAACCTACCCCAGGACTGGGGGAAAGTCACGCCTAAAACCTTGTCAGGAGATCTCACTACGCACACAACAGTGCAAACGTAGTGAGCCTAGGAACCTGAAAAATCAGGATATTAGGACTGCGAAGTCTTAAGGATCCCCGTTTGTTGAGAAAGCGGGGGTGTCAAATAATCGCCACGTATCAACCCGTCGAGGTTCAAGCGCTAAAATAGTTCAGATCAGCACTGGGCCCAAAGGCGTCAGCAACCCTTATGCAAAACTCTGTGGCAAAACACTACTTATGGGCTTTAGGTGAAGGGATCAAAGGGTGTAAGCCAGGCGATCTGATCGCTGGTCGCTACTTGGTCAAGCGCGATCGACTTCTTGTCGATACTCAACCCGAACAGTTGCCGGAAATGCCCGAAGAGATTCCGAGTGTTGTCACTCCTTATCTGAGACTATTTGCCTATCAGTTGCACGTACCTCAAGTATACGGGCTGGTATCGTCCCAGAGGAGCAAGCTCTCGGGAGATATCTGGCTGCTGGAAAACGGGCCGATTTTGAAGGTGACGGAATCTTTAATGCCGGAATTGGCGGACTCCTGGAAAGGAGCCACAGCGATGCGCCAGCTCAATTGGCTATGGCAAATTTCCCAGTTGTGGCAACCGTTTATCGCTCAGGGCGTGGCCTCCACGCTGCTGACTCCGGAACTGCAGCGCGTGGAAGGGCAATTGGTGCGGTTTCTGGAATTCCAGCCCGATCGCAAACCGCCTAATTTGTCGCAGTTGGGCAAATTGTGGCAGCAGTGGCTCGAAGATGCTCACCCAGCTATCGCCAATTTTTTGAGGCAACTTTGCCAGCAAATGGTTGCCGGTCAAGTGCGCAACGGCGAACAACTGATGGGCCAGTTGGATAAAGCTCTGGCAAAGTGCGGCCGATTTTACGATCGTCATGTTGAGATTGCCACGGGTACCGATGTGGGCAGAGCGCGGGCTCACAACGAAGATGCTTGCTATCCGCCCAGCGGTACGGTGTTCTCCGGAAACCCGGGCTCGTCGGCTTGCGCGATCGTCTGCGACGGTATCGGCGGACAAGACGGCGGCGAAATCGCTTCGGCCGAAGCGATTGCTGTGCTGCGGGACAAGTTGGACCAAATGCCCCTGCATCAGGCTAATTGGGACCCCCTGAGCCTGACTTCCAAGCTGGAACGGGCGGCTTGTGCTGCCAACGACAAGATAGCCGGTCGCAACGACAGCGAACACCGCCAAGGCCGCCAGCGTATGGGAACTACGCTAGTTATGGCTTTAGCCCACATTCACGAACTCTACGTCGCCCACGTCGGAGACAGTCGGGCTTACTGGATTACCCGCACTGGCTGCTATCAAGTGACTCTCGACGACGATGTCGCTTCCCGCGAGGTGCGTTTGGGCTACTCGCTCTACCGGGATGCTTTGGAACAAGTGGCCGCCGGTGCTCTGATTCAAGCTTTGGGTATTACTTCGTCCAACACTCTGCACCCGACGGTGCAACGTTTTCCCGTGGATGAGGACTGCGTTTTGCTGCTGTGCTCGGACGGTTTGAGCGATAAAGACCGGGTTGAGGAATGTTGGGAAGCGGAGATTTTGCCTATTCTCGATGGCAGTATTGGTGTGGCAGCAGCGCGCGATCGACTGATTGAGATTGCTAATACTAGAAACGGTCACGATAACGTCACTGTTGCTTTAATTCACTGTCAGGCACATTTGAGGGACGAAGGCAATACTGTTACAGAATTGTCTATCGCACCTTTAGATACGCCTCCGGAACCAATTATCGACCCCGACGAGTTGCCAACGGATTTGACTGTACCCACAATCATTGGCAATGGTAATTCTCCAACGCAATTGTTACAGCCGGAAAAAAGCAAAAGTTCATTTTCGCTGCTGCTGAAAATTGTATTTTTGTTAGGTTTGGGGGGTGTATTTTCTTATTTTTTCATTCCTCCGGTGGGTCGGGCGATCGATACTGCCGGGGAGTCGATTTTCGGGGAACGCGGTTTCATTAAACGTGGAAACACGCCGGAGAAAATAGTTGAATCTGTACCTCCTCCGGTGAAATCTTTAGAAACAGGCTCGTTTATAGAGATTAAAAGTTCTGCCGGTGGGGAATTGGGAAAAGAGGGCGAGAGCTTGGATTTGCGAGTCGCAATCGGTGGGTTGACTGTCAAAGGAACAGTCCCTGCCGGCAGCGTTTTGCAGGTAACAAACAAACAGCTTACGCCTCAAGGCAATTGGCTGGAATTGAAAGTTTGTTCGATTCCTGAAATAGTGCGATCGAATTCTCCGAAACCCGAGTCAAATAAAGATTTTTCTACAGTTTCAAAACCCGCACTGAATCCATCTCCTGCTGTGGCAACTCCCACTCCCTCGCCTTCCCCGGTAGTTAAGCCAACAGTTGAAGTAGAAATCGCCCAGCTGCAAGCGGGGGAAATCGGATGGATTCAAGAACAAGCTGCCGTTTCTAAAGTAGTGTCTAACCTAGTCTTAAACCCAAGTAAACAGGGGAAATGCGTTGCTTCTGACTCAAATCCCAATGCTAATTAAACTGTTAATGCTAGCTCCGACCGAGGTAATTTGAGTAAGTTTAGGAAAATGGAAGATGCAGCTTGCTAAAAATAGAAGAGTTTAAGGCAGACACAGACCTAACATAAAATTTTAGGCTGCTCAAGCCGAAGATTCATCAACTTCTTGATTCCATCTCAAACTATGACGAAAATTACAGACTATTTCCAGGGAGTTTATGCGGTAAATCTCCCTGAAAGGAAAGACCGACGGCAACTCATAGTCAAGGAATTAGAAGAAGCAGGAATGCCCCTCACGCCCCATAAGGTTGAGATATTTCCCGCAATCCGCCCCGACGAAGCTGGAGGTTTCCCCAGCATTGGGGCGAGGGGATGCTTTTCCAGTCATGTAGCTATCCTCAAGCAGGCAAAAGACAAAGGGTTGAGCAATATTTTGATTGTAGAAGACGACCTAGAAATTTCAGCAAAGTTCAGCACAGACCAAGCTGTTATCGTCGAACAACTGTGTCAGCAAGATTGGGATTTCGTCTACTTCGGACACGTCGAAAAGGTTAAAGAAAAGTCTCCTGTCGCCCTCGTGCCCTTTTCTGAGGGGGTGAGAACCACTCATTTTTACGCTGTAAATGGCAGGATTTTCGATCGCCTCCTGCGCTTTCTGGAAGAACTGCAACACCGACCTCCGGGACATCCCGACGGCGGTCCGATGCACCTCGACGGAGCTTATTCTACTTTCCGAGATCAAAATCCCGATGTTGTCACCTTGATTGCTTCTCCAAACCTGGGCTGGCAAAGGAGTTCCCGTAGTGACATCAGTCCTAATTGGTTTGACCGTGTACCTGGGTTTAGGCAATTGGCAGGTGCAGCAAGAACCAGCAAAACAAGGCTGAAGCGTTGGCTTTCTAGTTAATTGAATTCGAGTTTAAAATCCTTCGGTTATATCAAATCTGTTAGCACAATCGCCCTGAAAATAATTAATACCAAATCCGGGTTTATTACTCCCTTTATGAAGGAGGCGGTTGAAACCTTTTGACCTCAAACTATACACATAAAGTCTGCCGGAGTTTACGCGATAGGACGTAGGTTCGGACAGACAAGCGAGATCAAGGGGATATTTAAGCCGGATTTGGTATCAGCCTATTTGATATGATGCCTGATTGCTAACCTAATTTCTTAGATACCTCTGCAAGTTTAGTCACCATTTGTGATACGGCTTTGTCAACTGCCGCGCTCAAAAGTGTATCCTCATTGTTACTGCCGGAATTGCCACTGATTCCCCTGACCGAAATATTAGAATCGCTTTGATCGGCTTCTCCTACTGCTTTGGCGGTGGCAAGAATATCTCCTGAAGCTGTACCGATTAACCGCACGTCTATTTGAACGGTAGCTTTGGTTTTTTGCGAACCTGCGCCGATGCCCATGAAACTGCCGCCGCCTGATTGTTTGTCAATATTAAACTTGGTAATGGTGCCGATGAGCACGGCGTCAACTCCTAACTCCTTGCCAATTTCTGCTGCGGTGCCGGCATCCATCGTACCGCTGCGATTTTGCTGTTTGAGCACTTGTTCGAGTTTGCTACGATCGACTACTGTATAAGTGCCATTGTTGACGAGTTCGTTGATTAGCAGTTCGCTGATGCCTTTGGCGGCGCCTACTCCTCTGTAGGAAGTGTAATAGCTGTTGGTGGTGCCGTAGTCGAAGTCCATGACGACTAGGCGCTTTTTGGCAGTAGCTTGGGCGAGTTGGGTTGCGGGTTGGGTGGTGGCTGGCGTGGCGATCGCACTTACTGAAACGCCCGCTAGCATTAGGGTAGCGAGGGAAATGCTGGTTAAGCGAGATATGGTGGTTGTTTTCATAAAGCTTTCCTCACAGTTGTTTTGTGCCGACTCTAGGATACTTTACGGAACAGCCTGATGTCAGCGTTGGGGGTGAGGAGGTTGGAATTGGCGGGTTTTAGTGTTTTTTGACTTTCAACAGGCGGAATTTTTGTTAATTAACCGCAGAGTACGCAGAGAACTCAGAGAAAGAAAGGAAGAGTTTAATCAAGGTTTCAATCGTTAATAGGGATTTAGGAATTTTCTTGCCCCCAAATCTAATATCTCTGTACTCTATAGACCTCTTGCAAAAATAACTAGGACGGGCAAGATGCCCATCCCACATGTGTTATTTTTTTTTGTGGGATGGGAATCTTGCCCGTCCAATAAATTTATGAAAATGACTTTTGCAAGAGGTCTTATGTAACGCTGGCAAAAACCGCACAGCCATCCAAAATTTCTCTTACCCCCCAGCTTCCATAAAACCCATCAACCAATTAGCCATCGTCGCCCTGCGAGTCTGTCTCGGCCCGAATTCCCCAATTTTATAGCCCTTAAACCCCAATTTTTCCTTCAGTAACTGCTTGTTTTCTGGAGGGGTCGATCGAGTCAATTTCACCGTCGCCGGCCTAGAATCGATAAAATCCGGCGGTTCCGGGTACTCTTGCCGCCACTCGGGGGCAACACCTGCACTGTTCCACTTACCAGTCTCCGCATCCCAGCGGTAGCCCAGATACTGCCAAACTAATCGGTTCACAGCAGCATCGTCGATTTCTTCGTTGAGGATAGCCCAAATAGTTTCGTTATTCAGCGGTGGTAATTCAGACATGAGCGCGATCGAATCGGAAACAAAAAAAGTTTAACTCACATTAGCTAACATTATCAGGAACGGGCAAGATGCCCGTTCCACAAAAAATCCTAGGAATTTGTTTGTGGGGTGGGCACGCGAGCCCGCCCAAAATGCCACACCCCAAATATTACTTATTCAAAATTCCGTCTTTCTCGGCCATCGACAGCATCAAGTCAATCACGCGGGAAGAATAACCCCACTCGTTGTCGTACCAGGAAACAACTTTAAAAAACTTAGAATTCAGTTCAATTCCCGCACCTGCATCGAAAATGCTCGATCGCGCGTCGCCCTGAAAATCCGTCGAAACCACCGCATCTTCAGTATATCCGAGAATGCCTTTGAGTTCGCCAAGAGAGGCTTTTTTCATAGCTTCACAAATTTCTTTGTAGCTAGTTTCCTTCTCGGTTTTGAAAGTAAGGTCAACTACAGACACGTCGGGAGTTGGCACCCGCAAAGCCATTCCCGTCAATTTTCCTTTCAATTCCGGCAACACCAAAGTAACAGCTTTTGCTGCACCGGTAGAAGATGGAATAATATTTTGACCCGCACCGCGTCCTCCCCGCCAATCTTTTTGGCTGGGGCCATCTACAGTTGGTTGAGTAGCTGTCATTGCGTGAACAGTAGTCATTAAACCTTCTTCCAAGCCGAAGTTATCGTTGATAACTTTGGCAATGGGTGCTAAACAATTCGTCGTACAGCTAGCATTGGAAACAACAGTATCTTTTGCCGGGTCAAATTTGTGGTGGTTGACGCCTACTAGAAAAGTTGGAACTTTTTCCGGGTCTTTTGTCGGTGCTGAAAGTATTACTCGTTTTGCTCCCGCCGTCAAGTGTTTTGATGCGCCTTCAAAATCTGTAAACAATCCAGTAGATTCTACAACATAATCTGCGCCGGATTTACCCCACGGCAATTCGGCAGGATTTCTAATCGATGTGCAGGGGATAAAATTTCCGTCAACGACAATCCCGTCTGGTTTGCTTTCAACTTCGCCGTCGTAAATGCCGTGGGTGGAGTCGTATTTGAAAAGATAAGCCAGGTTGTCTGGCGAAACTAAGTCGTTAATGCCGACAAATTCGATGTTGGGGTTTTTGATGCCGGCACGCATAACTAGCCGTCCGATGCGACCAAATCCGTTGATGCCAACTTTTAATGCAGCCATGTTTAAACTCCTATTGAAAATATCCCTACTCGATCGGGCGATCGCCTGTTGTGGCTTAGAATTTACCACGCTAACTGATTTTTGCAACGGATTCTTTTCTATCTCTTAAGAATTCTGAATTCTGCCCCGGCTGGGAAGGGCAATTAATCCTGAAAAGACCGCTGACTAATGGCTAATGGCTGATTTTTGTCAACTTGTAAAAGCGCTATAACAGACTGAAATTATTTTCAAAATCGCCTTTTTTAAATCAGGCTAAAGTAATAATAAAAAACTTCTCCAAAAGCCAAAACGGATTACCATTCTCACCAGTGGCTGCTTTGGGGGCGCGAAGCCTAGGATTAAAGCCGCAGATACGGGCAAGGACACCGCACCGTGCCTATTGGTGTCAACTTAACGTCAAATGTAGTACCCGTCTGCTGTTTGACGATTAGGGTTCGATACCCCCTGATTTTTGCCGCCTACTCCCCGGCCTCCGGGGGGGACAGAAGTCTTCTCTTTCGTCCCCCGGAGGCCGGGGATGCGAGGGGGAGCAAAACTTGACCGAAAGCGACATTTATCAGGGGTTTGGGTCTTAAGTTGAAACCAATGAGCAAGGCCGTGTCCCTACACCTATGGCGTACAATCTAGATGTAGCTCTACTTTTGGGAAGTGGTATAATCACCAATCACTAATGACTAATGACTAATGACTAATGACTAATGACTAATGACTAATGACTAATGACTACCCGACGCACCTAGTTATTAGCAATTCCACCGCATCTGAAATAAAACACGACCCACCAAACTTATTGAGCACTGGTCTAATGTTTTCTGCAACTGCTGATACTTGAGCTGGTGAACAAAAAGCAAGCACATAAATGTTATCCAGCGCCGTCATTGATGAATCACGGGAAACGTGATCCCTGGTGCTTTTTCCCGCGACATCACGAATCACCGAATAACCGGGTACGCCAGCTTTGTCTAAACCGTCTAAAATCTTGCCGAGCTCCACTGAGTGGGCTATGATTTCTACTCTTTTGACTGACTCCATCATCTCACCTCCAAAACATATTGATTCCGTATAGATACAGGGGAATCCCTACAATGATATTAAATGGAAATGTCACTGCTAAGGCTGTTGAAATGTAAAGGCTGGGATTCGCTTCGGGAACAGTTAGGCGCATGGCTGCTGGTACTGCTATATAAGAAGCACTCGCGCACAATACGGCAAACAGCAAAGTGTCTCCCTGTGGCATTCCGATTAATTTCGCTATTACCAAAGCAATGACGGCGTTGACTATGGGAATTAGGATTGCAAAGCCGATCAGAAAAATTCCTGCTTCTTGCAAATCTTTAATTCTGCTAGCGGCAACCAGCCCCATGTCTAGCAAGAAAAAAGTCAAAACTCCGTAAAATAAGTCTTGAGTAAACGGACTCATAACTTGCCAACCGTGTTCTCCTGTCATTATGCCCATAATTAGGCTGCCAATCAGTAGAAAAACTGAACTGTTTAGGAATGCTTCTTGCAACACTTCTGGCCAAACTATTTCGCGTTTTCCTTCTTCGCCGCCGAATACACTCACAAGGATTAGCCCGACTATAATTGCTGGGGATTCCATTAATGCTAGCGCGGCTACCATGTAACCGTCAAAGTCGATCCCCTGTGCTGTGAGGAAGGAGGTTGCGGTAATAAATGTGACGGCGCTGATGGAACCGTAGGTGGCTGCGATCGCTGCGGCATTGTAAGAGTCGAGTTTGATCCTCAATATGAAAAAAGTATAAATGGGTACTAGCATTGACATCAGCATCGCTGCCGCAATTGTCAGGGCAACTTGCTGGTCAATTCCGCTTTTGGACAGTTCGACGCCGCCTTTAAATCCGATCGCAAACAGCAGGTACAGCGAAAACAGTTTGGGGATGGGCGCTGGAATTTCTAAATCAGATTTGAGAAAAATTGCCAGCATTCCCATGAAAAAAGCTAATATGGGTGGATTTAAGATATTTGACGCGACTAAACTCAAATCCACGATCGTTCACTCCCATTTTTTGCGTTTTTAATATTACTTCCCCAGTAATTGTGGCACGAGAATGGATAAAAAGACCGATCGAACTTTGGACGCCAAAGCTCGATCGGGCTAAATACCGCCAAATACGGCAAAGGGGCCCGCGTGCACACCTTACAACGAGTAAGGTGTGCACGCGGACACCCGCAAGCTAAGTATTTTAGTTTAACTAAGCAACTGCCAAATAAGACTCTAGGGCTTCGGAACCACCGATCAACTTGCCGTCGATAAATACTTGCGGCACAGTTGTAGCCCCAGTCATAGCCCGCAGCGATCGAGTTGTGATCTCCCGGCCCAAGACGATTTCTTCATAATCCAAGCCATTTTTACTCAACAGTGCCTTAGCCTTAGCGCAGAAGGGACAGCCCATTTTTGTAAACAGCGAAACTAGCTTCGGCTTAGCTGCTGCGGAGTTGATGTAGTTGAGCATCGTCTCGGCATCGGACACTTTGAAAGGGTCGCCCGGTTCATCAGGCTCAATAAACATTTTTTCAACCACGCCATCTTTTACCAGCATCGAATAACGCCAAGACCGCTTGCCAAAGCCTAAATCTGTTTTGTCTACCAGCATTCCCATGCCTTCGGTAAATTCGCCGTTACCGTCGGGAATTAACGTCAGATTGTCTGATTCTTGGTTTTTTGCCCATTCGTTCATCACAAAGGTGTCGTTGACGGAAATACAAACAATTTCATCTACGCCATTTTCTTTGAAAACTTTGGCCAATTCGTTGTAACCGGGGAGGTGCGTTGACGAACAAGTGGGAGTAAAAGCTCCCGGCAGCGAGAAGACTACTACGGTTTTACCTGCAAATATATCATCCGTGGTGACATCCACCCACTCGTTGTCTTTGCGAGTGCGAAAGGTGACTTTGGGTACTCTTTGACCTTCTTGGTTCGTCAGCATGATTTTAAATTCTTGGGTACTTGGGTTAAATTCCTTTGCTTACTTTAGCGTACTCATAACGAGTACGACTTGTCAAGGCTAGGCAGGTTTTTTTTAGTCAGTTGTCAGTTGACGGTTGACGGTTGACGGTTGACGGTTGACGGTTGACGGTTGACGGTTGACTGTGGTGAGCTTTCCAGTCAACAGTCAACAGCTTTCCAGTCAACAGTCAACAGCTAACAAGGCCCAAGGCCCAAGGCCCCATGCCCCATGCCCCATGCCCAAGGCCCCATGCCCCATGCCCCATGCCCCATGCCCAATTACCAATCAAGTTTTCGGCATAAATACTCCTCTAGCTGCTGATTGTAAGGTCGAAAATAATCCCTCAACCAATCGCGAACCGATTGATTGACCGGCTGGTAAGAACCGGGATTAGCATTTTGGTATTCAGACAATTGATATTCCGGCAAATCTAAGAATTCTAAAACTTGCTTGACAGTTGTTGCCGCACCTGCATAAAAATCTTCGCTTTTCAAAATTAACAACTGTTCTGGGGGAAAGAAAGTCCGCCAGTTTTTTATAAATTCTATGTACCTACCGCGAGCTAAATAATTCCCCGGTTCCTCGCCGATGATGTATTCGGGATTTTGATTCAACCGTTCAATTTCATCGCTAATTACTCGATCGAGCGATCGCGCTTCCCAATTTAAGTTAGTCAAGCGGTAAAATTGAGAAATCGCCCGATCGACCGGATTTCGCAAAAGTACAATCAGTTTAGCCTCTGGAAACAGGCTGTAGAGCCGTTCCGGTGCTTCCCGAGAGTCAAAATAGCTCGGACTTGCTTCCCCCGTCAAAAATTCCTCTCCCGGAGGCATTGGCGGAAAATGAGCCAAATACCAATCAATCCCTCTGTCAAAGTGCCACGAGAAAAAATCCATCTCCTTTTTAATCGGAGTCAAAATTTGCGGGTGTTGAGCTAAATAAGTATACAGAGAAGTCGTCCCGCACCGCTGACAACCAATAATTATAAAGTTAGGAACTTTGACTGGTTTTAAGTTCCAATTTTGTGGAACAGGCATCTTGCCTGTTTCTTCTTGTGGAACAGGCATCTTGCCTGTCTCTTCTTGTGGAACAGGCATCTTGCCTGTCTCTTCTTGTGAAACAGGCATCTTGCCTGTCTCTTCTTGTGAAACAGGCATCTTGCCTGTCTCTTCTTGTGAAACAGGCATCTTGCCTGTCTCTTCTTGTGAAACAGGCATCTTGCCTGTTTCTTCTTGTGGAACAGGCATCTTGCCTGTCTCTTCTTGTGAAACAGGCATCTTGCCTGTTCTCTTACTGATAATAGATGCAAAACTTTGTTTGTAACTGACAGTTCGATAAAAATCAATCGCCTCGGCAATTTTACCTTGCCTCGTCAAAGCTTCCCCCAAATTCAGATAAGGCCAAAAAGCCTCCGGTTTAGCTGCAACAACTTCGCGACACAATTTCTCAACTTCATCTAGCTTGTTTTGCCTAACAAAAACTTCCCACAAATTGTAATAAAACCACCAAGGAAGATCAGGATTTATTTCTATTGCTTGGAAAAACGCCGCCGCCGCTTCCTCCCAATATTTTTGGTGGCTCAGAACAGCACCTAAATTGTAATAAGACCAGCAATCATCGGGTTTTTGGGCGACAGTTGCGCGAGATGAGGCTAATGCACGATCCTCTTCGAGGGCAACGCTTACGCACTTTTCTTGCTGCTGCAACAACTCCTCTAATTCCGCTGATACACTACCACAACTCGGCATAGCTGTCAAGAGAGCTTGGTAAAAAATAATTGCGCTTTTTGGGCGATCGTACTTGGCTAAATTCTCTCCTAACTGCAAATAAAACTCCCAATTTTCCGGTTTAATTTGCAATTGAGATTGTTCTAACACTAAGTTTAAATCCGACTCTGTTTGTCCGAGAGCGTATCCCAACTTCTCGTAAATTCCCGGCAAATCTCCGTCAATTTCAACAGCTTTTAAATACGTAGCGATAGCTTCATCCCACTGTTTTATTTTAGTTAAAGCGTCGCCTAAATTGCAAAAAGACCAAGCAAAATCCGAGTTTAGTGCAATCTCGCAGCGGTAAGCAACAGCAGCCTCTTCCCATTGCCGAATTTTCAGCAAAGCATCGCCCAAATTGTGATAAGACCAGGAAAAATCTGGATTTAACTCAACAGATTTTTTGTAAGCAGCGACAGCTTCCTCCCATTTTTCAAGTTTCAGCAAAACATCGCCCAAACAGTGATAAGACCAAGAAAAATTAGGATTTAATTCAATAGCTTTTTTGTACGCAGCAACAGCCTCATCAAACCGACCGCTTTCTTGCAGGGAATTCCCCAAATCGTGGTAGTGATTATCCATGCAAAACTCCTGCAATAGTCAGTAATTTTTCCAGCGAGTTCAAATCCAACCGCATATTCTTATGTAAGGGTTTTGTAGGAGTACCCTCATCAACCAAATCACCAATTAAATAGTAATGTTCCAAACCGCACAAATTGCTAATCATCCAATAACAATGGGGAACGTAAAGGGGAGAAAAAATCTCAATTACCTTAGTTCCCTGACTGCAAAAAACTAGATTAGTCAACCCACCTCCGTGAGGTGCGACAACTACTTTAGCAGCCGCCAAACACGCTGCTTGGTCCGCTACCGACATCGTTTCCAACTTGACACTGCGAAACCCAAATTTTTCTAAGTATGCAAGTACCTCTTCATCGTTGACGATTCGCCGATATGATGCTTGTTGCCTGGTGATATAAATTCGCTCTGAATAGTCTGTATTTAGTGGCTGTTGTTCATTTAAAAATGTCTGTTTAAGATATTCACACTTCCATTTAGAAACCGCCCCCGATCCGTCATAAGATATTGATGGAACTATTAATTTATCGGCTGTAATGTGTAAATTGCAGCGACTTTCTAAAAGTTTATCTTGAGGAATTCCTAAAGTATCTAAAGTTTCTGCTTGATAGGAAGAATCCGAGGCATTGACAACAAACTTATCTATAGTTTCTATCAATCCGCTCCGCTGCAAAAGGTCAAATCGGGTAATCACATCAAACATCCAATGAAAATAAGCGGCTCCACCCCAGCGAGCCGATAAAAAAGCCACATTTCCATCGACGTGTTTAGCGGGAGGCAATTTGTCGGAAGTGATTACCAATTCAGCACAACCCATTGAAATATCAGCAACAAGTTTATTGTCTGAAGTAATCACGGCGGTAGTCACAACATCTGCCCAAGCTCGTCCGTTTGGCAATACGGCAACAAAAGCTTTTCGGGAATGACTTCGATGTTCCCAAAATCTGCGGCTGCTGTCGATTGTTTTGGAATCAGATAAATTGATTTGACTCGCAGGATGGATGTCAATGCAGGTGAGATGCGGATTGGATTCTGCAGCAACGATCAAATCTTCTGTAAACCCACAGTATTTTTTGAGAATACTTAAGGGTAAGTTTTGATTGCTGCAACTTGCCCGATCGCTCTCATCGACTTCTCCTTTTTGTTCCAGAGCATAACCTATATTATCGTATGCTTCAAACAGATCCGGTTTAATTTGCAGGGCTTGAACTAAATTAGTGATTGCAGGTTCCCACTGCTGTTTAGCCATTAAACTCAAACCCAATCCTTCGTAACACCAGCAGGATTTTGGATCGAGATTGATACCTTTTTCATAAATGGCGATCGCCCTTTCCAATTCCCCTTGCTTCCGCAGTGCATCACCCAACTTTTTGTACAGCCAACTATGATCGGATTCTAGCTCAATAGCACGACCAAAAGCCACTGCTGCTTCTGGCCAATTTTCTTGGAATTCCAGAACTTCCCCCAAACAATTGTACAACCAACAATCATCGGGATTTAATTCTATAGCTTTGCGGTAAGCCTCCGTCGCTTCTTCCCAATTTTCCAGTGCAACCAAAGCCTTACCTAATCTATCGTAAGACCAACAAAAATCGGGATTCAGTTCAACTAACTTGCGGTAAGCAACAGCAGCTTCCTCCCACTCAGAAAGCTCCATCAGCACATCGCCTAAATTGTTGTAAGTCCAACAAAAATCGGGATTTAACTCAATAGCTTTGCGGTAAGCAGCAGCGGCTTCGCCCTGTTCCTCAATCGCCTGCAAAGTTTCCCCCAAAAAGTGGTAAGCCCAACTAAAATTAGGGTTGAGTGCGATCGCCCGTTGGTAAGCGGCCCGAGCTTCGTCAAACAGTTCTTTTTCTTGCAGAGTTTTACCCAACTTGTGGTAAGTTAAGTAGTTGCCCGACTTAATTTTAATAGCTGTTTGATAGCGCTCGCTCGCCTCATCCAAATAACCCGCATTTGCCGCAATATCCCCCAACTTTTCCCAACCCAGAGACAACAGAGTTTGCTCTTCGCCCAAACTTTGATTTCCGATTTTTTTGACAATCAGTTGATAGCCTTTGTGTACTACTTCTAACTGACTTGCAAACATCTCCAAAAAAACATCTATCCCTATTTTAGTATCTTGCTCCGGGCTGTCGGGAAACGTAAACTCGTAATCGTCAAAAATCATCAATCCCCCAACTTTCACCAACCTCCAAGATAAAATCGCATCTTGCAGAGCACTGGTGGGTTTGTGACAGCCGTCAATGTAAGCAACATCGTAATATTCCGAAGTCAAATCCACTAACAAATCTTGAGAGTAACCTTCTAATTCAATTACCCGATCTGCTGCTCCCGTTTTAACAATATTGCCCTTAAAATGTTCTTGAAAATGCAAATCAATACAAGTAATCTTTGTCGTCGGATGAGTTAAAATATTATCCAGCAACCAGCAAGCCGACATTCCCTGAAAACTGCCGATTTCCACAACTTGAAAATCCGCAATTCCGGTAAATTCCTGCAAATGCCGTTTCCAAATAGGAATATTGTGGGTAAACCAATCTTGGGTAAATTGATAATCTTTCGCCGCACACTCAGCCCAACCCCTCAATTCGCCCGCTTTTTGGTGGCAAATAATTGCTTCTTCTAATTCCCCTAATTGCGGTAAAATATTTCCTAAATCGTTGTAAGGCCCAGAATTGCTCGGATCGATTTCAATTTGGCGACGGTAAGTGGCAATTTGTCCGTATAACTCCTGTTGTTTCGCCCGAACATCATCCAGTTGGGCGACAACTTCCGCAGCATTGGGTTCAATTTGCAGTGCCATGCTATAAAATACGATCGCACCTTCAAGCTGCTTTTGTTTCGCTAAACTCTTGCCTAAATTTATATAAAACTCCGCTCCATCTAACTCAATTCCCAGGAATGTGTGGTAATTTTTCCCGCTTGCAAGTACCTCAATAGCTTGACAGTAAGTTTCGATTGTGCTTTCTAAACCCGATTCGCTGCGCTTCCGCAAAACATATCCCAACCTCTGATTGATTCCCGTCAAAGTCGGCTCAATCCGAACCGCGTGCAGGTAAGCGCTAACAGCTTCATCCCAGGATTTTTCGCAGGTAAAGGCAATTCCCAAATTGCAATAAAACCAAGGAATATTGGGATTTATTTCAATAGCTTTGCGGTAGCAACTAATAGCTTCAGACCACATTTTTTTGTGAGCAAAAGCGTCCCCTAAACAATTGTATGCCCAGTAGGAATTATCATTAAATTCAAGAGTCTGACGGTAACATTTAATTGCTGCATCAAACTCGCGCTTTTGCATAAAAATATTGCCCAAGCTAAGGTAAGCACGAGCGTAATTAGGATTGATATCGAGGGTTTTGCGGTAACAGGCGATCGCCCGCTCCAATTCTCCTCGCTCCGCCCAAGTTTTACCCAAACTGTGGTAAGATTCAAAAAAATTTGGATTGATGGCAATCGCTTGTCGGTAATTGGCGATCGCCTCATCCCACCGTTTCTCCCCGACCAGCATTTCCCCCAAATTGTGATAAGCTGTTGCCAGCTTCGGGTTTAACTTAATTGCCCGCGAATAACATTCAATAGCGCGATCGAACTTTCCCAATTCAACTAAACTATTTCCCAGAGTGACGTGCTCGTCAGCAGTTGCCCAATTCGGCTCGATATTAAAAGCTTGATACCAACAGTCTGCTGCCTCTTCTGGCTTCTCTAACTGCGTCCAAATTCTCGCCAACTGCCGATAAGCAGCAGCAAAATTAGGCGCTAGCGAAATCGCTTTTTCACAATTGGCGATCGCCTTGGACCACTGTTTTCCTTGAGAATACAAACTGCCGAGATTAGCGTAAACTTCCGGCAAATTTGGATTATGCTCGATCGCGCTTTCATACCACTGCTTAGCTTGCTCGATTTCACCTCGAACCTGCATCACCTTTCCCAGCGTCAGGCAAGCTGTCGCCAAATTTGGTTCAATTTTCAACGCTAACTCGCAAGCAGCAACTGCCTCATTTAACCTTCCTTCGGCTAAATAAACTTCTGCTTGCCGACTCAAATCAACCGCTGCTTTTTCCATCTTCTCAATCGAGGGCATAATTAAACTTACTCCAGACGCCAACTAATCCAAACCCACCACTTCAATCATCCTTTTCAGCGAACTCAAGTTCATCAAAATATCCTCAGTCAGGGAATTCTGATACATCAACTGTCTAATAGGATAGCATTCAAAAGCCTCCCCCGCTAAAAAGTAATGTTCCAACTGCAAATATTGACTGCTTCCCCAGTAATAATGGCTGATATAGTGAGGCGACACCAACTCAATCACTTTAGTTCCCTGGCGACAAAAAATCGTATTTGTCAAGCCGCTGCCGTGGGCAGCAACTATCACCTCAGCGTGGTAAAAATGAGCAATTTGCTCAGCCAAAGACATCGACTCCGGCAAAATAGAAACAAAGCCAAACTGCTCCAAAACCTCAACCACATCTTCCTCGTTCAAAACTCGTCGGTATCTCGCTTTACTGCGGCTGATATAAATGCGTTTTGGATAGCTCGAACTAGGTATAATTCCCTTGAGAAACTCGCGCCTCAAAAAATCCATCGCCCATCCAGGAGGCCAGCCCAAATATCCCGCAAAAGACGGCACAATTAACTCTGTTGCTTGAATGTGAGGCAAGCGATCGCTCTCCAAGACTTTCTCTTCTGGAATGCCCAGAATTCTTAGACTTTCCCGCTGAAATTGGTGCTGACAACTATTCACCAAAAACCAATCAATCTCCGCCAAATCCCTACCACTTTGCCGCAGCAATTCTATCCTCGGCAAAACATCAACCATCCAGTGAAAATAGACATTTCCCGACAAACCAGAAAGCACCGCCACGCTGCCGTCAATTTGCTTTAAACCGGGAAATGATTCTAACTTAAAAACGCTGTGTTTTCTAACATCATGCTTTTCACATCCAGGCAAAAACCCCGGATAATCTCTCGACACATCAGCCAACAAATAATTGTCAGGAGTAATTACAGCGATCGCCTTGCAAATCATCCAATAATTTTCCTGCGGAACAATCCAAACTCGCCCCTTGGGAATCTGTGCCACAAAAGTCTTTGGCGACTCCACAGGTAGCGGTTGCAAGTTGGACAAACGGCAAACTCCCCAACCCAAATGCACCGGATCGAACCACTTAGAAATCCTTTGCAAACACAGTCCGCAAGTTAAACCTGTACAATCGGTATTTTCCGATTGCGAATTTCTTAGGGAAAATTGGGAATTATGAATATTTTCTGCACAGGTTTCTGGTGCAGATTTCCAAACTATTTCCACATAATTGTCCGCATCCAACTTAGCATTAACCAACCAATCCCAACTCGATAAATAAATAGCATGAGGAGGTTCTAGAGAATTGCGATCGGGCGAGATGAAACTCTTTTTATTCCACTCTTTCTGCTCCCCATACCCGTGCAATTGCAACTCTAAAACCTTTTGATAATAATCGATAGCCCGTTCCCAGCGCCCTTGTTTTTCCAGCAGTTTTGCCAACTCAAAATAAACCTGCGGTAAAGCAGGTTGAATCGTCAAAGCCATGCGGTAAACTGCAATTGCTGCACTGAACCGCTCTTGCTGGGCTAAGGAATTTCCCACCCGCCAGTAAATCTCTGCATTTTGTGGCTGAATTTGCAAAGCTTTTTGATAATAAGCGGCGGCCGATTCGTGTCCGCCGTACTCTGTTAAAGCATTTCCCAAATGTAAGTAAATTTCTGCTAAATTATCGCAGATTTCAGCAACAGGCAATTCGCGCTCTGCACTTGACAAATATCTAGCCGCACCCTCTTTTTGCTTGACTTTTAAATCCCTAAAATCTGTGACATCCGTGACATCCGTGACATCCGTTATACAATCCGTTTCCGAACTTCCCATCAATGCTGTGAGAAATCGATCGCACGCAGCGATCGCCCTTGACAATTCATCATCTTCTACAGCAGCAACTCTGCGCCTCTGTTCCAAACGGCAGTAAGCCTCAACAAAATCGGGCTTCAGAGCAATCGCCCGCTTAAAATAAGGCATGGCGTCAGCAATTTTGCCCAAAACCATCAAAGAAAATCCGGCGTCTGTATAAGCCGAAATATATTCGGGATTCAGCTCGATCGCGCGATCGAAACAAGCAACCGCCGCCGAATGTTCCCCCTGTATTTGCCAAGCTTTCCCCAGATTGTAGTGAGCCAAAACCATGTCCGGCTCCAACTCAATAGCTGTGAGGTAAGATGCGATCGCCTGATCGGGGTTTTTGTTGAGCAACCCTTGACCCAAATTATTGTGCAGCGTAGCCCAATCTGGCTTAATCTCGATCGCCCGTTGGTAAACCTCGAGCGCCTCAGCAGCGCGATCGTCCTTGAGCAAAATCACACCCAAATTGCTGTAAGCTTCCACGTAATCCGGCTGTTTGGCAATCACCTGTCGGTAGGTATCAATTGCCGCTTCAAGCTGATTATTTTCATCTAAAACCACAGCCAGATTGTAGAAAGCAAGTAGATAATTGGGGTTAAGAGCGATCGCCTTTCGGTAACAGTCGATCGCCCCCAACAAATTACCTTGCTTGTAAAAAACATTTCCCAAGTTATAATGAAGTTCCGGCCAGTCTGGTTTCAAATCCAGAGCTTGTCGGTAGTGAAAAACCGCCTCATCCAGCCAGCAATAGTCGCTGTAAAGTTGACCCAAATAAGCATGAGCCAGAAAAAACTGCGGCGAAATCTCCAAAGCTTGCACAAAAGCGTCTCTTGCCGCCGTCGGATCGCCGCTCGCTTCCAAAATTTCGCCTAAAGTGGTGTAAGCCGAGGGCGAAAATGGTTGAAGTTCGATCGCCCTTTTACAAAAATCGATCGCCTCAGTTAACTTCCCCCTGTTCAAATAAACTTGGGCTTGCCGGATATATTCTTGAGTGTTCATTGATCGCCAGCAGTTGCGGTTACTTTACCGCTTCAGTAAACCCGATAAATTTTAATTTGAAAGTTTGATATTTTCCGA
>NZ_JANMZH010000590.1:0-25639 GCF_031383065.1 Microcoleus sp. OTE_8_concoct_300
GCCCGTTCTTGACAATGGTGCAACATCTGAGTTTTAACCGACTTGAGATTTTCGCCACAAAACCTATGGTTTGAGGGGTTTCCAGCTTGCACTGTCGCATTATCTACCTCTCCCGCGTTCCAGATTATTCCTATTTACCGATGATTTCATATTCTTTTCATTTTTACAGTAAACTTAACAAAAAGGAGATAGAGTCACCGCAATGAATACCGCCGCCTTCCCCAACGAGACTCCTTGGTCTCAAATGGTTTGCCACCTCCCAGACACGGCTACCGACACAGAAATTATCGCTGTTAAGCACTTAGCAGTAAACTACCGCACGGTAGAGGCACTCAGAGATATCAATCTTTCCGTCAAACCGGGAAGGCTGACGGGTATTATTGGCCCCAACGGTGCTGGCAAAAGCACGCTGATCAAAGCAATGTTGGGCTTAATTCCCGCAGATCGCGGCACTGTTACCTGTGGCGAAGAAGCGATCGCCGATCGACTCGAAACCGTAGCCTACGTGCCGCAGCGATCGCAAATTGACTGGAACTATCCCGCCACCGTTTGGGATGTCGTGATGATGGGAAGAGTCAGAAAAGCCGGATGGTTTCGTCGCTTCTCGGCAGCTAGCCGCCGCACCGCTGCCGATGCCTTAGAAAGAGTAGGCATGAGTGCTTACAAAGACAGACCGATCGGACAACTTTCCGGGGGACAGCAACAGCGAGTATTTCTAGCTAGAGCATTAGCCCAAGAAGCCGCTATTTTCTGCTTTGACGAGCCGTTTGTCGGCGTTGACCAAAAAACTCAAAATATCATTTTCGACATCTTCCACCAGCTAGCAAATGCCGGAAAAACCGTCTTAGTAGTCAACCACGACTTAGGGGAATCAATCACCAATTTTGACGATTTAATTTTGCTAAATACAGAATTGATTGCCGCTGGTCCCCGCCAAGAAGTGCTAACGCAAGAAAACCTTTACCGCGCCTACGGCGGACAAGTAATGTTCTTTGCCGGACAAGCAGCTTAATTAGGCAGCAGTCAATCGATTTTAGATTTTAGATTTTAGATTTTAGATTGACCCCACGGATAAATGCGGGGGCTTGAGGATTTTTGATTTTCGATTTGGGATTGATTCCACGGATAAATCCGGGGGCTTGTACCACCTTTGAAATTCTTGGTCCTTAATCTAGGAGTTACACTCTTGAATCCGGTTTTTTTGATAATCTTGAATTGGGCAACGATAAATCTCCGATCAAACTCACATCTTGCACGATTCTCAAGAACAGGCAAGATGCCTGTTCCACAAAGAGTAAATTTTCTTGTGGAACAGGCATCTTGCCTGTTCCTAAAAAGCTTATTGAGAATGGTGCAACATCTCAGATCAAACCGGGTTGCTTTGGTTGTTAGTCATTAGTTAACTGTGATTTGATAATTTTATGATACAAACCTTAATTGAGCCGTTGCAGTACGGATTCATGCAGCGATCGCTCGTAATTGCCATTCTCGTCGGCATCGTCTGCGCGATCGTCGGCAGCTACCTAATGGTACAGCGGCTGGCCTTGCTCGGAGACGCCATCAGCCACTCGGTTTTGCCCGGATTGGCGATCGCATTTATCCTCGGAGCAAATATCTTTATCGGCGCCTTCATTGCCGGAGTTTTGAGTACAGTAATCATAGCTTGGATCAAAGCTCGATCGACAATCAAAGAAGACGCCGCCATGGGCATCGTATTTTCGGCATTCTTCGCCCTGGGCATCACCCTAATTACGATCGTCCAAAAAGACAACAAAATCGACCTCAACCACTTTCTTTTCGGCAATATCCTCGGCGTTACTGCTGAAGATGCGATCGACACAGCCTTCATTGTCGCCCTAGTCTTATTAGTTGTAGTATTCTTTTACAAAGAACTGCTATTTTACACATTCGATCCATTAGGAGCGCAAGCAACAGGTTTGCCAGTAAACCTGCTCAACTTCGGACTGATGGTACTCATCGCCCTCACAATAGTTGCCAGCCTCAAAGCCGTTGGCGTAGTGCTAGTCTTGTCCCTATTAATTACACCTGCAAGTACCGCCTATCTCCTAGTCACTCGCCTGCACCAAGTAATGATTTTAGGCGCAATAATCGGAGTTATTTCCAGCATTAGCGGAATGTATCTCAGCTACTTCTATAACTTACCATCCGGACCCGCAATAGTTTTAGTTGCATCGGGGTTATTTGTGCTATCCTTGCTGTTCAGTCCCACTCAAGGAATCCTCACCCAGCCCCGCACAAACTCCGGTCAAATTCCTCCAATATGGCGGGAATTAAAAAATTTAACTAAAGGCCGATAACTACTAACTTTGTAGTAACTCACATCTTGCACCATTCTCAAGAACAGGCAAGATGCCTGTTCCACAAGAAAATTCACTCTTTGTGGAACAGGCATCTTGCCTGTTCATAAAAGGCTTATTGAGAATGGTGCAACATCTCAGTAGTAACGCTTCAGCGCCGCCCATCCCATTGTTAATAAGAATCTGCGTTAATCCCCGTGGATGTGCGGTTCAAAAAAGCCTCTAGAATTAATCCGCGTAACTGCGAATCGCCGGCTGCATCCAGATTTGGTAAAAAGGTTTTTTTTAGGATTGCGAGAAAGCAAAAATGGGATGATACCGAATCGGGCGATCGCAACTGCGAACTATTGCTCAAAACAACTGTACAATAACAAAAGTTAAATTTTCACGCAAACAGAGCTACTCAGTTAAAAAACATGACAGTCAAAGTAGGAGACACCGCCCCCGATTTTACCTTACCATCTCAAACTGGCACATCAGTCAGCCTCAAAGATTTTAAAGATAAAAAAAACGTCATAGTCTACTTTTACCCCAAAGACAACACACCCGGATGCACAACCCAAGCTTGCGCTTTTCGAGATAGTTACGAAGTCTTCAAAGACGCAGGTGCAGAAGTCATAGGAATTAGCGAAGATTCGCAACAATCGCACCAACAATTTGCAGCCAAATATCAGCTACCCTTTACACTGCTGAGCGATACTGGCAACAAAGTGCGGCAATTATACGGAGTTCCAGCTACCCTGTGGATTATGCCCGGTAGAGTAACTTATGTCATTGACAAACAAGGCGTTGTCAAGCATATTTTTGACTCCATGTTAGACTTTAAAGCACACGTTGCAGAAGCACTCAAAACTTTAGAAACCATCAAAAGTTAGATGGATTTTCTTCAATATATTGTTTGTAGTGAGGACGAAAGTCCTCCTTGTCTAAAAAACCAAGAAGAACCTAAATTCCTGACTGCGAACTAAGGGTTTGTAGTGAAAACGGAAGTTCTGATACCAATTTTTTATGAGGCTGCATAGAATCCGATCACCCTGGCGCCCCCCAAGGCATCGGGGGGGACAAGATTCCGATCAAAGTCCCCCTTCTTAAGGGGGATGCGAGGGGGATCGAGATATGTGCAACTTCACATTAAATTGGTATGAGACTAGAGATTTTCCCCTACCCAACTTTTAAAAGCTTGAATAGCGCTGGTTCTGCCCGCAACTTGACTCTGCTGGGTGTACTGATTCACCAGTTCGACAATCGGGATATTGGGGAAAGTGGGACTCACATCAGACTCAATATATTGTTTGGCTTGCAAGACGTTGATTTGTAGCCCTGGCCGTGCGTATCGCCAAAGTTCCGGCACTCCTAGAATTTGATAATTATCCAACTGCGTGCGAGAGGTGAGATCAATTTCTATAGCTAAGTCTGGGGGCGGATCAACACTCATATCGAGGCGATTTTTACCGATAACGGCTGCTTGATTTTGAATGTAAAAACAGGTATCCGGTTCGACAGCCTGACTCATGCGTTCATTTTTCAAGGTTGTCGAACCCAAGGACTCAAATGCTATTTGTCCTGCTTCCAACAAAATTTTTACCATGTCGCCAATAATTTCCTTGGCTTTTTCATGTTCGGGCAAAGGAACCATAATTTCTAACCGTCCGTTACTATAGGAAAGTCGAGAAGCACGACGTTCTCCTAATTCCGCCAAAATACTTTCAAATTGTTGCCAGTTCACATCCTCAACCAGTAATTGCTGACCCGGTTGAATCTTCAATTGTCTTAACTCCAATAACATAATTGTTCCTCCATTTTCTCTAGGAAATATCAGCAACGTCCTTACTACGAACCATTATCTAAAAAAACCAAGAAAGGACTAAAGTCCTTACTACGAACCAGGAGTTTGTAGTGAGGACTTTAGTCCTTTTTTGCTAAGGGCTTGCAGCCATTAACTATTAGCAGTCAGCAATTATCTAGCTTTTCGCAACACTCGATTTTTCAGATGCAGCGCTTTCGGCAGTTTTGCCATTTTTGCTATTACCGTTACCGTTGCTGTGGCGGGGTTGGATAACTCCATAGCCACCGTGAGTCTTTCGTTCGTAGAGTACGTTAATTTCGCCTGTTTCGGCATTACGAAACATATAGAAATCGTGATCGATAATCTGCAATTGTTCCAAAGCTTGTTGCACAGTCATTGGAGGCATAGCAAAATACTTAGTCCGTACCACCTCAGCAGGAAGTTCGGGAGTTCGATCGCCAATCAGATCCGCTGCTACAGGATGTTCCTCAACTACCGTAACCGTTTTGGCACTACTCTGGGTCTTATTGTCGTGGCGTTTTTCCTTAAATTTCCGCAGTTGACGAGCTATCTTGTCGGCAACCAAATCGATGCTGGCATAGAGGCTTTCCGTGCTTTCCTCAGCCCGAATCACGCTGCCGTTAGCATAAATTGTCACCTCAGCAGTCTGCTTAGGATTGATCCTGGGGTTACGAGCCACCGATAGATGTATGTCCACTTCCGTCGTCAAATTTTGAAAATGGCTAACTGCCTTTTCAACCTTTTGATTGACGTACTCGCGAATCGCATCGGTGATTTCTATATTCTTACCCTGGATAACAAGCTTCATAGAGCTCCCTCCCTTCTGTAACGTGGGTCTAGTTTATACACTAGCACTATGTATTCTCGAAAACACTTATCTTCCAAATCTTTTTTTATATGTTGACAATTCTTGATTTAAACTGCGCCAATATTCCGTAAAAACACTATTGATTTTTTGCATGATTTCCCCTCTAATCCCTCAACAGCTAAATGCACAACCCTGCTTGCTCTTCGATTGGGGACAAGTGCCCTACTCCCAAGCTTGGGAAATCCAGCAAAAACTCGTGCAAGAACGCCGCGACAACCCTGATTTGCCAGATGTCCTGATTTTGCTGGAACATCCGCCGGTTTACACTTTGGGAATGGGAGCAAAGCTGGAATTTCTGAAATTTGACCCGGGTCAGACTGGGCCGGAACTGCACCGAGTTGAGCGGGGCGGCGAGGTGACTTACCACTGTCCGGGCCAATTGGTGGGCTATCCGATTTTAAATTTGCGCCGTCACCAACAAGATTTGCACTGGTATTTGCGGCAGTTGGAGGAAGTGCTGCTGGGGGTGCTGGAAGTTTGCGGGTTGAAGGGTTCGCGGGTTCCCGGTATGACTGGGGTTTGGGTGGATGGGTGCAAGGTAGGCGCGATCGGCATTAAAGTCAGCCGCTGGATTACGATGCACGGTTTTGCTTTAAATGTTTGTCCGGATCTCGCAGGTTTTGGGCAAATTGTACCTTGCGGGATTCCCGATCGACCTGTTGGGAGTTTAGAGCAGTTTATCCCCGGAATTGAGGTCGATCGAGTGCGATCGATCCTTGTCGCTGAGTTTGCTCGCGTTTTTGCAGTGGAAATTGTGCGATCGAATGTGTAGGGTGCGTCGCTGTCAACCTTACGACTAACGATCGCAGTCGGTTTTTTAAGTGCGATCGGAATTTTCCTCCTCATACACCATTAAATCTCCCGGTTGGCAGTTTAGTGCTTTGCACAGAGCATCAAGAGTTGTTTCATCAATTCTTGTTAGCCGGCGGCGGGTTTTGATTTTAGAAACAGATGTTGGGTGCATCCCAACTCTAGCCGCCAATTCTTTATTACTGATATTGCGATCGGCCATCACAACTGCCAATTTCCAACGGATCACTGCGGGTGCTCAACTACTAGCCAGGACTTTGCAAGGTGATGTTAGCATCCTGCAACCTTCACTAACACTTGTTTTGCCGTATCGGCAATATTTTTTGTCGTATCGCTTGACTTGCAGCAGCGAATGAACTATGCTGAGGATGTACAAACGGAAAAGCGATCGCCCCTGGGCCTGGAAAACTTAAGGGCGATCGCTATCCAACTATTGTGTAGTTAAAACTCATGATATCACAGCCAAAGTCAGTTCCCGAACTCCTGCGCGAAGAAATTCCCGACGCACCCATCGGAAAGCAACCGATCCGATTGTTGATTTGCGGGATTCCCAAAGGAGTAGAAAGCATCATCAATCTGCTGCACGTTTTGGGTTTTGCAGAAGTTGGTGAATGGAGCCCGCCTTTACCGTCCCCGATCGCAGGTGAAGTAATGCGGATTTTAACCCGTTACTGGAAATAATAATTTTTCAGGGCGATCGCCCTTTCTTGAGTGAAGGGCGATCGCTCTTAACTCCTCGCCGGGAAGTCCCCCGCTATAACTGTACCCAGTTTAGCGGCGGGATGAAAGGCAGGGAGATTGTAGGTACGGAACTCTCCAAATCTTTATCTTTGTAGCTGTTTTACTGGAATGTGTATTACAGTAAGGAGGCAATGAGATGCTGCATACTGCCATCAAGGTTCGACTTTATCCAACATTAGAGCAACAAGCCGTACTGTCTCAGCACTTTGGCTGTGCCAGATGGTGGTGGAACTATGCTCTAAATAAGTCAATTGAGACTTATAAAGAAACGGGTAAAAGCCTTGGTCAGTCAGCACTCAATGCCTTTTTACCAAAACTCAAGAAAGCCGAAGAAACACTTTGGTTGTCTGAATGTTACAGCCAAGTTTTGCAATCAACAACGCTCAACCTCACAACTGCCTATAAAAACTTTTTTGCAGGTCGTGCTAGGTTCCCGCGCTACAAGTCAAAGCATGATAAGCAATCGATTCAGTATCCTCAAAATATCAAGGTACTTGATGGGTTTGTTCAGTTTCCGGGCAAAGTCGGCAAAGTTAAAGCCAAGTTGCACAGGAACATAGAAGGAACAATCAAAACCGTAACGGTTAGTTTAAATCCTTCTGGGAAATACTTTGCCTCAATATTGATGGAGAGTGAAGGCGACAATCCGACGGTTTCAACGGTCGGCAAAGTAATTGGAATTGACTTGGGATTGACTCATTTTGCTATTACGAGCAATGGCTGCAAAGTCTCTAAGTATGATAACCCTAAGCATCTAGCCAAACACGAGAAAAACCTCAAACGCAAGCAGCAAAAGCTAGCTAAAAAACAGAAAGGAAGTAATTCAAGGAACAAAGCCAAAAAGACGGTAGCTAAAGTGTACGAACGGGTAACTAAATCCCGTCAGGATTTTCTACATAAGCTTTCGAGAATGCTCGTCAATGAAAACCAAGTTGTCGTAGTAGAGAATCTTAATGTCAAAGGCATGGTACGCAATCACAATTTAGCTAAAGCCATATCTGATGTGGGATGGGGGATTTTTGTCAATTTCTTAGCTTACAAGCTAGAGAGAAAAGGTGGCAAATTGGTTGAAATTGACCGCTGGTTCCCCAGCTCCAAGCTCTGCTCTAATTGCTATTATCAGATTGATAAGTTACCGCTTGATATTAGGGAGTGGACTTGTCCTAATTGCGGTACTCGTCACGACCGCGATGGTAACGCCGCAACAAATATTAGAGCGGAGGGCATCAGGATACTACAGACGGATGGAACAGCCGTTTCTGCTAACGGAGGGGAAGTAAGACCAAAGATTGGACGCAAGTCCGTTCTGAGGCATTCCTCCGTGATGTTAGAAGCCCACACTATAATCGCTTCGATTTAGTGTGGGTAGTTCACATTATCATAAAATTGGGTTCACCGGTCTGTACTTACTGACTCAATAATTGAGAGTAATTGGTTGTATAATGCGCGATCGCGGGCTTCTCTAACCTCAGACAGAAGCAAGACCGATGCAGAAATACGTCCTCAGAGTTTTGCGATCGCCCCTAGCGTCAGGTAAGATTCTTGTTAATTATTGCGCTCCGCTCTGGAGAAAAAATTTATGGCAGATATGTCCGGTCAAGACCCCTCGGAAATTAAAATGGCGACGGTTGATGAAGAACAAAAAGGCGCAACGTTTAGCGGTACGGTCATCCTTGCTATCGATTCCGAGGAGGGTGGGGAAGTCGTTTTCTTCAGAGACTTTTTGATTGAACATTATAAAGGCGAACTTAGCGCTTATCTGGCAACAGATGGCAATATAACGAAAGGCATTGATTTAGGCGCACTTAAGCATAAGAGCGGCAGCTTTAAGCTGCCGATTCCGCTGGGAACCGATACATCACCCTACAATACAGTCGTGCTGCGCGACGAAAAAAGCAAGAAAAAAGTTGTGACGATCGAGCTGTAAAATTTGCAATTTAGCTCGTAGTTGGGCCAAATTCGTTAGCGCAGCCCTCGAAGAGGATCGCCCTTTTTTTCCTGAAGAGCGATCGCTCTTAAATTAAGGTGCGTCACTTTCGATCGAACAATCCAGTTGTAAAGTGATGCACCCTAATTTTTAAAATGGAATCGGATCGTAATCGGGATTGTCAGCTTCGTTAGACGAACCCGACGGGCGATCGGACGGAGAATTTGAAGACTGAGGCGAGTTCCAATCCGAACTAGACGTGCGGTTAGCGCCGCCTGGAGGGCTGTTAGAACTGCGGTTCCGCGAGCCTAAAGGCACTACATTGCTCGGCACATTAGCCGGCGCGCTGTCGCGAATTTGAGCCTGTTCGGGGGCGGTTCTAGCTGGGGCTGCAGCACTCATTGCATCGGCACCGACACTGTAAATCCTTTGGGCTGTCAGTTCAGCGCGCTTTTCTTTAATACCATCTCTTTCGATCGTATTCATGCTCAGCCGCCCCTCAATAATCACGCGATCGCCCTCGTGATATTTCTCGTGAATTTCTTGAGCAAAATTTCCCCATCCTATCACTTTCAAATGTTCGGGCGGATCTTCAGGTTTTGGACCTGGAAACTGCACCAGCATCTCAGCGATTTGAAGTTGATTGTCAGGAGTATAACGGAGTTGCGGTTGTTGAATTATTTCCGCCATCAAAATGCAGCTATTCATCTGTTATCTGTGCGTAATTGGGAATTGGGAATTGGGAATTGGCGAAACAGGGAATTGGCGAAACAGGGAATTCGGGATTGGGAATTCGGGATTGGGAATTGGGCATGAACTTTCAAGTAAAAAGGTAAAACTTAAAATAACGCATTTTATTTTTTTACTTTTGCATTACCAATTCCCCATTACCAATGCCCAATGCCCAATTCCCGATTACCCATTACCAAATTTATCTTGCCGAACCGCCGCCTCAGTTTGGCTGACAAAATCGTGAACCAGGCTACGGTACTCCTTCAAAGTTTCAGATACCCAATCTCGGTCCTCACTGTTGGCGAAGATATGAACGGTCGGTTCGCTCGCATCGGGCAAGACTAATACCCAATTGTCGTCGCTGTAGTTAAAAATCTTCACTCCATCTACTAATTCTAAACGATCGGGCGAATGAGTTTCTACTAAATGTCGCATCAGCGAACCCTTGATAGTCCAAGGACAGCGGACGCTGTAACTGCGGTGGGTGACGCGGGGTAGTTCGGCTTTGATCTGTCCGAGCGATCGCTCCTGAATCGTCATCATTTCTATCACTTTAGCAATGCAGAACATCGCGTCAAATCCGGGATGCAATTGCGGAAAAATAAAACCCATAAGGCCGCTGCCGCCCAAAACCACATTCGGGTTCCTGTTAGCGGCTTCCATCAAAGCAGTTGGGTTCGCCTTAGTGCGGATTACCTTGCTTTGATAGCGACGGGCGATCGCCTCCACCGCAGAAGACGCATGCACCGGCACTACTACTGTACCTTTGGGATGAGAAGTCAGCATCAAATTTACCATCAACGCCGTCAGCATTTCCCCGCGAATCGCTATCCCAGACTCATCTACCAAAATGAGCTGTTCGCCGTTAGCCGACACCTGCACTCCAAAATTAGCGCTGAGTGCTTTCACCACCCGGCCGAGTTGGTCAAGCAAATATTCCCGTTCCCCGTTGCTTAGAGAAGTCTGCTTGAGACTGGCATTAAGCACCACCGCATCGCAGCCGAACTTGGCGAGCATTTGTGGCAGAATTGCTCCGGAAACTGCGTAAACGTAATCGATTACCACCTTAGTATTGCTGTAGCGTATTGCCTCAACATTCATCTGCCGCTCAAAAATGCGGTTGTAAACGTCGAGAGCTTGGTTAAAGTACGTCATCTCTCCAATTTCCGGAATTAGAGCCCGCCGCAAATCTTCCTTAAAATAAGCCCCCTCGATTTTTTTCTCAGCCCCTTTAGTAATATTAATGCCTTTGATATCGAAGAATTCAATTAAAATGTGGTCCGACCGATCGGGCGAAATGCGAACGTGAATGCCGCCAGCAATCGACAGCGTAGACGAAACCGTGCGCGCGATCGGAATCGCCGTCGATTCCAAATTGACCACATTAATTCCCACCGACATCAAACCCGCAATCAAAGACCTCGAAACCATCCGCGAAATGCTCCGCTGGTCGCGAGAAACCGATACCGAAGTCCCGGGTTTCAAAGTCGAGCCGTAAGCCGCGCCCAATTTCACCGCGAATTCCGGGGTAACATCCACATTTGCCAGTCCTTGAACGCCACGCTGACCGAACAAATTCCGCCTAGCTTGTTCTCCCCAAATTAAATTTTGATTTAACAGAGCGCCGGATTCAATATTTTTGCTCGGCCAGACGCGCACGCTTGGCCCGACTTGCGCTTCTTCTCCCACGATCGACATCGAACCGACGATCGCCCCTTCCAATACATGAGCGCGCCTGTCTACGCGGCTGCTGCGGCAAATCACGCAGGCCCTAAGGTGAGCATCTTCGCCGACAATTGCTCCGTTCCAGACGATGGGACGTTTGAGGTTGGCATCGGCCCCGACTGTCACGTTATCTCCGAGCACCGTACCGGCATCGATTTTAACTCGGGATCCAATCCGACAATTGTTGCCGATCATTGCCGGTACTTCGATGATCGCGCTATCGTCAATAAAAGTATTCTGACCTACCCAAAGTCCCGGTCGAACTTGGTTGTAGTAGTTCAAATCCAGTTTGACCTTTCCCCGCAGCGCGTCGTACTGAGATTCCCGGTAAACATCAAGCTGGCCGACATCGCACCAGTAACCCTCGGCGATGTAACCGTACATCGGCTCGTTTTTTTCCAGCAGCAAGGGAAACAAGTCTTTCGAGAAGTCGCACTCTTTATGTGCAGGCAGGTAGTCCAATACCGAGGGTTCTAAAATGTAGGTGCCGGTATTGACGGTATCGGAGAAAATTTCGCTGCTAGAAGGCTTTTCCAGAAAGCGGCTGATGCGGTAATCTTCCTCGGTAATCACCACCCCGAATTCCATCGGATTGGGAACGCGAGTTAAAATTAACGTGGCTTTGGATTGCTTGCTGCGGTGAAATTTCAGAGCTCCCGTCAAGTCGAAGTCTGTGATGCTATCGCCGCTGATGACCAGAAAAGTTCGATCGAGCAATTCAGCAATATTTTTGACGCAACCAGCCGTACCCAGCGGTTGGTCTTCCTCCACAGCGTAAGTCATTTGAACGCCAAACTCTGCCCCGTCAGTAAAATATTCGCGCATGACATCGGGAAGGTAGTGCAGCGTAGCAATAATTTCCGTAATCTGATGCCTTTTTAGCAAATTGATAATGTGTTCTGCGATCGGGCGATTGAGAATCGGCACCATCGGTTTGGGCAAATCGCACGTCAGAGGTCTGAGCCTCGTTCCTGACCCCCCAGCCATCAGCACTGCACGCATAAAATCCTCCTTGCTTAAAAAGCACTCCTGATTCTTTTTAACTAGAACGAAAATCTAAAATTTTTGGGTCAGCCGTCAGCTATCAGCTCTTAATTAATTATTATCCGCGAGTCTCAGTAATCTTGGGAGGCAAGTTTAACCCTGGGTAGCGAGCGCTACCGATAACAATTCTTCAAAATTGCTTTCGGTCTGAGAAATGATAGATTAAGACTAGCGCTTTGGCTCGCTCACTCTTAATCCAACTTAATGTGGCAAAGGGTCGCCCGTCATAACGTTTCCTTTGACGGGTGGGGAATTACCAGCAAACAAATGCTTCATCATGATTTTCATAATAAGAGATAATAAGAGCGTTGACATAATGCGTTAAGTGATTTACGGTTTTTGTATGATCCTAACTTACCAGTACCGAATCAACCCCACTCCTGACCAAATTTCCTGATGGACAATTGGTTAGAGTTGTGGCTACGGCATTGGAATTATGCTTTGGGGCAGCGACTAGATTGGTTGCATCGGACAAGATGCCAGATTGACGGCTGCTCAACGCTCTCAGAGCCAATTGCTCAAATTCCTACTCTGGTAAATTATTACACTCAGCAAACAGCCCTCAAGGAAAAAAAAATTTCCTGATTACAAAAATATTTATTCTCAAGTTCAACAAATCAATCTTCAACGATTAGATAAAACTTGGTGGCGTTGGCAAGCACCTGACCAAAATGGAAAACGTGCTCGTAGACCACTATTCAAAAAGAAGGGTGAGTTGCGTTCATTTGGGTTTTCCCTCCTTCCATCACCCAAAAGCTGGTTGTTTTTTATCAGCTTCGACACTCCCAATTCCGAGAATTGGAGAAATACCCTAATTGTACATCCTCCCATTCTAGATGGATTCACCCTCAAAACAGCAACTCTTGTTAAGAAAGCAGATGGTTGGTATACTGGCATAAGCACGGAAAATCGGACAGTACCAACTCCTATGACCGTAGATACAATTAAAACAGCGGTTGGGATTGACGTAGGTTTAGAGAAATTCTTAGGCGACAGCAGACGGCGAAATTGTCCTGATTCAACAAACCTATAGAAAAGCTCAACATCATTTAGTCAGACAGCAAAGGAAACTAGCCCATAAACAAAAAGGTTCTGCTAATTATAAAAAGCAAGCCAACCGAGTTGCTATAATTAATCAAGGAATTCAGAGACAGCGCCAAGATTTTCCCTATAAAACAGCACATAAACTGGTGAGGAAATATGACTTAATAGCAGTTGAAGACTTAAATATTCAAGGACTTGCTTGTACTCCTTGGGGAAAATCAATCTTAGATGCAGCATGGGCAAGTTTCATGACAATAGTGGAAGCAGTGGCGGTAAAACGCGGCATTCACTTGGTGAAAGTTAATCCTAATAATACATCACAAGATTGCTCAGGATGTGGAGTTAAAGTCAGAAAAGATTTATCACTCAGATGGGATTCATACCGTGATTGCTATACTGAGTTAGAGCGAGATATTAATGCAGCCATTAATATTTTGAAGAGAGCGATCGCAGATTTTAAAACGGTGGGACTCATCGTTTCTGCTTGTGGAGGCGATAGCCATAGGCCGCTGTTGAAGCAAGAAGCAAAGGAAATTTTAACTGGTTTTCAGTTAACACTTTTCTGAGAAGCCCTCGAAGCCAGCGTTTCGCTAGGGCGGGGGAGAACGTCACTCAGTCGTTTAGGGGGTTATTTGATGGAAACGTTAATTGGATTGGTGTTGCTAGTCGCTTACGGCGGCGGTATTTGGAAATTTTGGAACGGTTTCGATCGCACTAACTTCGACAGAAGTTTTGCAAATCGCCTGAAGCTGTCCCTGCTCTGGCCCGCGTTAATTTTTAATAAGCCTTACCGCAAAAACTTTACAAAAGCTCTTAAAGCTTCTAAAAGGTAATTGAAGAATGTCTAAAAAGTCCGATCGCCCAGCCGCGGGTCAGGAGCAGACTTGGTTTGCTAAAGGAAAATCAGATAGCTGGCAAGTTTTACTGTCGCAAGTTGCTTCTCGGTTCGATCGCGAATACCGAGGAGAAGCATTCGCTTTACCCGAAGAAGTCGAAGCAATGCCGATTTTCCTAGAATCAGTCGCAGGAACTCTCCAAGAAAAAACAGTTTCTCCCTTCTGGAAAATTGCCAAACCTCAAAAAAATCAGCGCTGTTTAGACATTGGCTGCGGAGTCAGCTTTCTCATCTACCCTTGGCGGGATTGGGAAGCATATTTTTACGGTCAAGAAATCAGCAGCGCAGCGCGAGACGCCTTAAACGCTCGCGGCCCTCAGCTCAATTCTAAGCTGTTCAAAGGCGTAGAATGGGCCCCCGCTCACCAGTTAAATTACGAAGAGGCTCAGTTCGATTTATGCCTCGCTACAGGCTTTAGCTGTTACTATCCCCTAGACTATTGGAGTATTGTCATGGGAGAAGTAAAGCGGGTACTAAAACCGGGCGGTCATTTTGTTTTTGATGTCCTCAATCCCAATTCTCCTCTAGCAGAAGATTGGGCAATTTTAGAAACCTATCGAGCCGGGGAAGTATTTTTAGAGGCAATAGAAGATTGGGAAAAAATGATAAAAGCTGCGGGCGCTAAGGTAGTAAAAAAGCAAAGCGGAGACTTATTTCAAATGTATAAAGTTCAATACAATTGAACTTTTAAGGGAAATTGGAAATTGGGAATTGGGGATTGGTTATTTCATAATTGCTCCTTCTTCGTTCTTCCTTTAACATCAGAAGGAACCCTTGATAATTAATCCGTGCGTCCGTGTCAAAATCCGTGTCGTGCCTTCCTTTTTCCTTCGGCTATATTACCCCTTACCGATTCCCAATTCCGAATCCCCAATTAATTTGGGGTAACTGCGGGAAAAGGCGTAGGCGTAGGTGACGGCGACGGTTCGGGAGCCGGAGCAGGCGCAGGTTCAGGGGACACCGACGGCGACGGGGCAGGAGTAGGTTCAGGGGACACCGACGGCGACGGGGCAGGAGTAGGTTCAGGGGACACCGACGGCGACGGGGCAGGAGCAGGTGCAGGCGCAGGCGACGGCGACGGGGCAAAAGCAGGTTCAGGGGACACCGACGGCGACGGTGTGGAGGTTGGTTTCGGCGCAGGCGCAGGCGACGGCGACGGTGTGGGGGCGGGGGCAGGCGCAGGTGCAGGCGCAGGTGCAGGTGCAGACGACCGCGACGGTGGGGCGGGCGCAGGTGCAGGCGCAGGCAACGGTGTGGGGGCTGGTTTTGGCTCACTGGGGACGGTGCGTGGGGCTAGAGGAGCTCCGCCACAGATTTTCGGATCGTATTTAAACTCGACCTCTACTTGATAAAGCTTGTGCGTGCTAGCTGGTGGAAATGTTTGAGATTCAATACCAGCTATAGCTGCCTTGTCAAGAATCGGATAACCCGTCGCCATAATAATTTTAGGGGCGGCCCGGAGCGACCCTTGGGGTTGGACAACAGCTCCCAATAGTGCTCTTCCTTCGAGTTTGTCCGAGCAAGCTGCTTCCGGATAAGCAACATTATTCACGGAAAAAGTCTGCCCCGCCGGGAGCAAGTCAGGATAAGCCAAGCGGAAGTTGTCAAACAAGGCAAGATATTCATATCGAATCTTCTTGGCAATTGTTTCTGGATTGCCCCCTAAGTTTGACTCCGGTTGTCCCGGAGCGGGATTTCTCTTCTTCGGATCGAATGATTGGCTAGGCCCTATTCCTGGACCAGTTGCTATCATTGGATTCTTTAGCTGAAGAGATTTGCCTGGTAAATTTAGTGCTCCATTGACTCCAGAATTCGTTTCACCTCTTGGGTACTGAGGGGTAGCGATATCATTTGGATTTGAAAGCCCGCCTATTCTGCGTTGAGCTATGATTTCTGAGAGTTTTTCCGGGTTATATGGATCCTCTCCGCCTAGAGGAAACACGGGCAGTTCCGTCAGCGGCTGCGATTGTGGCGGTGGCGGTGGCGGGATATTGGGACCCAAATTAACAGATTGCTGCTCCGGTGGCTGTTGCGGGATGACAGTCGGTTGTTTCTGCGGGGGCGTTTTGAGAATTGGGGAAGGAGTTTTCGGAGGTGGCGGGGCTGTTGGGGCGGGAGAGGGCGGGAGAGGGGGATAAGACAAAGGGAAAGGGAATCCAGGAGGGGGCATTCCCGGCGGTAGGGCGGGCAAGTTGATAGTTGGAGGTGCGGGGGGCAAGGGCGGGGCTAACTTTGGCGAGGTCCGAAGGGGAACTGGTGCGATCAAAAACGGCTTATTGGACGGGCGCGGTGGTATGGTTTGTGGCAGACGGCCGGCCTCTGCGGGAGTTAGTTCTACCAAGCCGACAGAACCAGGGATATTTTTTGAGGAATTTCCACCACCATAAATTATGTTTGAGATCGTCGGGGCCGTTGCTCCGAAGACTCCGTGAAGGCTGACAGAAGCTAGGGCTGCCCACCAAAAAGGCTGGCGCAGCGGTTCGGAAAGGGTGTTGGCTAGGGAGGAAGAGTCAGTCATGACTATGGGGAATGGGGAATTGGTAATTGGTAATTGGGAATTGCTAATTGCGAATTGGGAATTGGAAGTTAATAGTTATTAATTGATATTTTTTTATTTTGAGCGAGTTAAAAAGTTGCGGTTGGGAAATCAAAGGTATGATTTTAGCACGGTGGGTATCGAAATAGCCCGATCGACTTTTATTTAGATTCCGAACCCCTCAACTCAAGCACTCAAGTCCAGAAACCGGGTTTCTTGACGGATTCAACCTGAGAACCGAGATTTTTCCTCGCTGTTGTAGCACCGCCCATAGGGTTAGGACGTTAGTTAATTGCTGAAAGCATTTTTTTATTGCCGAATGCCTTTGGCTTTTTCCCAAATGCCCTCTGTTATACCCCGTTTCTCAATTATTGTTGACAATCGTGTTCGGGGCGTCAACCGGGCCGGACTGGGGCGAACGAAAAAACAGACAAGCCGCTGCCATACCGTCTTTTTCCGGGTTCTGGGACCCTACTAATTTATTACACACGATCGCTCGAACGGATCGATCGGCGTTTCCAATTCGGTTACGAGTTCAAAAAACTCAAAACCGACCGAGTGGCTGCGCGTTGTAGGCACCGGCTGTGGCGGCAATCTCAAAACTCCGTTGATTCACCAGCGATAGCGGTAATTTTTAAAAGGAGCTCCCTCGACGGTGAGCAAGTCCATGGGATAAATAGGAGCCCCGCTTGCCATATATTGAAACATTTCCCGAACTTCCTCTCCCCGTAGAGACAACTGGTCTAATTCCTTGAGAGAATACCAGCCAGCGCACAAAGTATGCTCATCCGGCTTGCTCTTGGGCGGCGTCTTATCTTCTGGACGAGCCACAAAAATGACTCGGAGGCGCACATTGCCCCTAGGCATGACTGTGTGCTCTACCCTGAGAATTCCCTCAATGATGACGGAAATGCCCGCTTCCTCGACGGTATTACGCATAGCAGCATCCAGCAAAGTCTCCCCTTTTTCCACTCGCCCTGCTGGGAGATACCACTGCTGCTCGTACTTGCGCTCTTGTACCAGTAGAAAACGGTCTTCTAAGTGAACCACAACTAGGGTAAAATACCATGTTTGAATCGGCTCGCGAGCCATAGAAGTAGATATTCCCTAAGCAAAAAGTTTAACGAGTGGCAGATGTTAGTAATCCAAAGGATGCTTGGGCAAGCGTCTTTGAACTTGAAAAATAGATCGTAGCACTCCGGCCGCAAAATCTAAAATCTCAAATCTAAAACCTAAAATTGACAATGCCATTACCCACCGTGATTTTACCCGGATATTTTGCTGCTGCTTCCGACTATCGCGAATTAGAAAAATCTCTGGTCGATCGAGGTTTCCCAACAGTAACAGTGCCTCTGGGCAAGGGAGATTGGTTGCCGACTTTTGGCGGGCGGTCGATGGTGCCAATTTTGCGACAGCTCGATCGCACGGTCAAACAAATGTTACAGCAATACGGCGTTCCCCAGATCAATCTCATCGGTCATTCCGCCGGCGGCTGGATTTCTCGCATCTATTTGGGCGAAAAGCCTTACACGATTCACGGCGACGTGCTTGAGGACGCGGGTTTGTGGGAAGCTCACCCCTGTGTGAATACTTTAATCACTTTAGGCACGCCGCACGTCTCTCAAGAGCGCTGGACTCGCAAAAATCTAGATTTTGTCAAAATTCACTATCCGGGGGCTTTTCACCCGCAGGTGCGCTACGTGTGCGCTGCTGGGAAGGCTGTTTTTGGCAAGCGGGGTTTAGGGACTTGGCTGGCTTATCAAAGTTACGAGTTGACTGTGGGGAAGGGCGAAACTTGGGGAGATGGAATTACGCCGGTGGAAGCTGCTGTTTTGGACGGGGCCGAAAATTTGGTGTTGGAGGGAGTTTGGCATTCGCCTCGTTCTCCGGGGAAGTGGTACGGTTCGCCGGAGGTTTTGCCGGCTTGGATTGGGTATTTGTGTTAGAAACGAATCGCTTTGAGGTTGTCTGCCAAGTTTGCCGGCACCTCGTATATGAAAGGGAACCTCAATAATGAAACGGCTTCTGGAGGCAATCAAAGAACTCCACTAAATCCTGTATCGATGACAAATTCGATCGGTAGAGTTGAGCCGTTGGGCAGCATTCATGTCAACGTGACGGTTGCGTGTCTATCCATTACAATGCCGGAAATCACTTGTAGATACGCTGCATTACCCCACCGAATGATACAGCTACATTATATCCCATGCGACGGCCGCAGAGACGGAAATGTGGATGTTTTTTACTGAGGTTGCGGGCTGCTTTTAACCGAGTTTCATCAACTTTGTAATCTCCTGATTCAAAGTGGATGATGACCATCTTGCCGAGGTTTTCGTCTGTCTCCACTTGTTGACGGATGCTGTTTTTGTACAACTGTATTTCACGCCGTGCTACTTCTTCACGACTTAAAAGGATGGTTTACATAGTTTAACTTTCCATCGCTCCGCTACTTTCTAGAAACTCGTTTATGATATCTTACGGGTAAATAGGGTGGACATTGCTAGCCCTGTCAAGTTTTGTACGTTGCTTAGAAAGACGAAAGTCACCCTAGGGGATAGCTTTTAGTGGGCGATCGCACTCCGTAGAATCATCACACTATTTGGTATTTGCGGTGAGGGGCGAGACCCTTCGCTCTTCAATAGTATCTGTGCGATCGGTCAAGATACAGGTATTGGTGAGCGGCTTTAAGGTAAACTAGAATTGCTCCAAGTTTCTGGAGTCGGGCTAGGAAACAATGAAACTGATCTCGCCTATTGGATGTGATGGCATATTGCTTCACCCAATGCCCGCTGAGTTTAAAAATACTATCGAAAACATAGACAAAGATGGTTAATCTGATTCAGGAGCGTGCTACTAAAGAGCAACTTGAAGAAATGTTAGAAAACCTTAGGAGTTATATTAAAGTAGCAGTGGATATCGAACGGGGAGTTTTGGCAGGTGGTGGAGAACATCACGCTGATTGCGAAGCTGTGTTGCTCGAACATGGCAGCAAGTCGGTAGATATTTGGCGAGCAGATTGGTATCCACTTAAACAAGATGTAGGCTATGAATTTTTAACCAATATCAGCCCCCGTCAGAACAATCGTTCGATGGAAAGTCAAGATCGGAGTATTATAGAACAAGTTGCTCAGATTGTTGAACAGTTATTAGGAGGATTATGAAAGAATGGTATACTTTAAAGTAACGCTATTTGCGAGGCTAGATACCGATTTTTCGGGGAAGTTTAGCATCGAATTTAGCACGAACTAAATCTCGATATCAAAATGCAGCTAATGGCGAAATAATTGAAAATCTGCTGCAAGAAAGTAAGCTGTTTATTGAATGGACTGCTCAAGATGCAGAAATAGAAATAGCTGCTGAGTTAGTTGAATGGCAGATTCAGTAGCTATTTTTGGCAATTCCTTTGACGGCGTAAAACGATTTCTTTAAGCGGCAATTTACAACCGCTGTTGTGGAAGATTACCAGTTAAAATTATTGGTCTATGACGCAGAAGAAGAGGTTATAGCTTTATGGAAAAAATAGAAAAATATCGGGATTGTATCAAACAAATTCTCACGAAATATGCTGCATACAAGCCTTCTTAGGAATGAGAATTAAATAACTTCCACAAGTTTGTGGGATGGGCGTCCCGCCCGTCCTTTTTGACCGGGCGGGACGCCCATCCCACAATAACAATTAAAATTGTAAGTTATTTAATTCGCGATCCTTATGGAGAAGTAGAGGTGCAAGTTGTTTTTGACACAGAACACAATCATTATCAAGTTGTTCGAGTGGGTTGGGATAACAAAAAGCGAGTTTACGGCTGTCCTATACATCTCGATATTAAGGATGGCAAAATCTGGATTCAGCAGAATGGAACAGAAATCGATTTAGGGCAAGAGCTGGTTAATATAGGTGTGCCGCAGTCGGACATTGTGGTTGGGTTTCATCCACCTTATATGCGTCAGTTCACAGAATTTGCAGTGAGTTAAAACTAACGTTGATGCTTTTGGTTGCAGACATCGATCGCCCTTTATGTGTTATGGGGCGATCGCCACTCGTAGAATCATCGCAGTGTTTGGTATTTGGTGCGAGGGGCGATCGCTTTTTTTTTCACTCAAGCATCGGTTTCCGTCTAATCCTGGCCTTATCATAGTAGAAATAAAATAAGATTGTGAACGGTCAACAAATGGCACAAATTACTACGACTGAATTACCCCAAACCCTCCAGACTCTATTTATAGAGGTCGAACGTACTAAAACCCCCCTCACCATCATCCATGAAGGGAAACCATTAGTGATTATCTATCCTGCCACTACCCAAACCCCACGCCCCGGGTTTGGCACAATGAAAGGAAGCGGTGAAATATTAGGAGATTTAATTGCTCCTGTCGCCGAACTGTGGGAAGTTTTAGAATGAAACTTTTACTGGATACCCACATTTAGCTAGCGATCGCACTAGACTGTTGCTTGAACAAGCATATCCTCTACCTGCCTAATTTGCTTCCAATCAATTACTGCAACCCAAAGACTTTCCTCTTGGGAATATTGCACCATACCATCGACTTCTAACTCTTCGTCATACAATGCTAGCAATTGACCATCTTCCAACTTAATATTTTGGCGACTCAAATCTTCAATCGTACCAACGCAATTTAGGCGAAGGCGACCTTGTTCATCCGCATTATGAAAATCTGCAAAGATTCTGGGATATTTCATATTTTTGCTCAACTCAGGATGATTATTGTGGTGGATTAGGAATCGTTGGTGTCAGCAGAAGACTTGCTTTTTCTGGTGTTAAGCCAGTTAATGTTGCATGATTTGGACTTCGGCCAGAAGTACGGATGACATCTCCATCGGACGATCGAACCTCGCTAACTGTCGTCACACCAACTTGTCCATGAGGGATTGTCACTGTTAACTCTGCTACAGATAATCCTACTGCACATTTTACAGAAATTCCTGTGATGCCGCTGGGGTGAGTTGCCGTGCTGCGTTTAATATCTTCTGGGCGATTACGACCGCCACAAACTACTAATGCCTCGTTTGGAATTCTTTCCACAAGTGTAGGCTGTTTGATTTAACTACGCGCTATACTTTAGCAGAAGTCTTTGTCCATAGGGCGATCGATCTTTTGTTTAACTCAAGCATCGCTATCCGTACAATCATCGGATTGTTTGGTATTTGCTGTGAAGGGATCTCGCACTCCCTTGGACAAGCCTTACGAGAGGGCGATCTCGCACGCGAGGCTTGATTTGGTGAGTCAACAACCTGAATTGCACTCACACACCTCAATTAATGCCAGTATAATTATAATTGTTTGTCATCAGGGCTTTATGTCAGCAAAGGATAAATTTCATGATGTTGTGAAGATTGCCTTGCAAAAGGATGGTTGGCAGATTACAGATGACCCACTTTCCATCAGTGTGGGTGGAGTTGATATGTTAATCGATCTGGGGGCGGAACGTCTGCTGGCAGCCGAACGGCAGGGCGAGAAAATTGCTGTAGAAATCAAGAGCTTTTTGAATACTTCAGCGATAACAGATTTTCATTTAGCGGTTGGACAATTTATCAACTACCGTACAGCACTCAAGTTTAAAGACCCCCAACGTCAGCTATTTTTGGCAATTCCTTTGACGGCGTATAACGATTTCTTCAAGCTGGAATTTACAACCGCTGTTGTGGAAGATTACCAGTTAAAATTATTGGTTTATGACGTAGAAGAAGAGGTGATAGCTTTATGGAAAAAATAGAAAAATATCGGGATTGTATCAAACAACTTCTCACGAAATATGCTGCATACAAGCCTTCTTATGGAGAAGTGGATGTGCAAGTTGTTTTTGACACAGAACACAATCATTATCAAGTTGTTCGAGTGGGTTGGGATAACAAACAGCGAGTTTACGGTTGTCCTATCCATCTCGATATTAAGGATGGCAAAATCTGGATTCAGCAGAATGGAACAGAAATCGATTTAGGGCAAGAGCTGGTTAATATAGGTGTGCCGAAGTCGGACATTGTGGTTGGGTTTCATCCACCTTATATGCGTCAGTTCACAGAATTTGCAGTGAGTTAAAACTAACGTTGATGCTTTTGGTTGCAGACATCGATCGCTCTTTATGTGTTATGGGGCGATCGCTAAACACCAAAGTCACACTAAACGCCGATGAAGGTTGGGTTTTGTCCTTCAACCCAACCTACAAGCTTATGGGCGATCGCCCTTTTTTTGCTGGGGCGATTACCTAGTGGATAGCTACGCTTCACGCCCTGTGTGCAACCATCGGCTTTTGAAATGGTGGAAATGGATAAAATTGTAAGTGGAAAAAGAGGTTGGGTAACACGAGGGTTAATAGAATATGCTTGGTGGGGCGATCGCCCGTCAGAACCAGCTATAGGATCAAGTATTGACAAAGCAGTTAACTTGTATAATAGAGTTATTAGGATGATGATGAGAGATTAAAATTCTTTAAAAGAACGCTTGCTGATTGCTCAGGCTTAGATATCAACAATCAAAAATTCTTACGGTAAAAAAATGATCCAAATTACCACGACTGAATTACCCCAAACCCTCCAGACTCTATTTATAGAGGTCGAACGTACTAAAACCCCCCTCACCATCATCCATGAAGGGAAACCATTAGTGATTATCTATCCTGCCACTACCCAAACCCCACGCCCCGCGTTTGGCACAATGAAAGGAAGCGGTGAAATATTAGGAGATTTAATTGCTCCTGTCGCCGAACTGTGGGAAGTTTTAGAATGAAACTTTTACTCGATACCCACATTTGGCTTTGGTATTTACTCGGCGATCAACGCCTATCGCTCCAACTTCAAACGGCGATCGCCGATCCTAATACTGAACTTTGGCTCAGTCCAATTAGCATTTGGGAGACGCTCATCCTTGCAGAAAAAGGAAGGATATCTTTACAGCCCGATCCGGTTACATGGGTTAACTTAGCTTTAAAAACTCTGGAAACTCGTGAAGCCCAAATGAATCACTCCATTGCCATTTTAAGTCGCGAGATTGCACTACCCCATCAAGACCCCGGAGACCGATTTATTGCGGCCACAGCTATTTATTATGGGTTAATATTAGCTACAGTTGATGCCAACCTTACAGGTAATTCGGTGCTACAAACACTCAGTTAGGAATTCTATATTTCTGTGGGCGAGATCCCTTTTTTTGCTGGGGCGATTCCCTACTGGATAGCTATGCTTCACGCCCTCTGTGCAATCATCGGCTTTTGAAATGGTGGAAAGGGATAAAATTGTAAGTGGAAAAAGAGGTTGGGTGACACCAGCGTCAACCCAACCTACAAAAAAAGGGTGAGCGCACTAATGGAGAGCAGCAATCACACTTATTCCTTTTATACTAGGCGGACATATTCACGTAGTTGGGAACGTAGACCTTGAGTAATCATTGGAAAATTATTGATTTCTTGAATGATAGAACTCTCAGATCTGCCACTCTCCTTAAGCTCCTTAACTACAGCCTTTGCTAGAGTCTCAACCCCAACCTTTGCAATCATGCTTGAAACCCCTGCAATCAAGGTGAGAGCAACTGCGCCACCAATCATGCCAAAAGGACCACCTAAAAAAGCTAACGAAGTTGTAATTGCTACGGCTCCTGCATAAGAAGAGGTGGCAACAAGACCAACTAAGACTAAACCAGCAACTCCTAGACCAGCTAACTTATTGACTATCTCATCCATCATAATTAAGTCCTGAGCTAAACTTCAGATTAATTAGACTTTCAAAGTCAAACTGAACTAACTATTTTTTTCCTTTACCTCCAAAAAGTTTATATATTCCGTATCCAACAGCAGCCGCCGCCGCAACAGGTGCAGCAGCAACTATGGCAGTACCAGCGATCGCACCTCCCCCGACAACGCCACCGATACCAGCAAGGGTACCCATAATTGCAGCACCAGAAGCACCGCCAGCTACGGTTGCAAGACCAGCACCAGCCACACCAGCAACAGCCCCAATGTTTGTAGCTCTTCTTGCAGCTTCACGAGCATCACGCTCTTCCTTAGACAAGTCCGGTTGATCTTTGAACAAAGTTTCATTCATTATTTTTGCCCCAAGATAAGCTGGCCCCGCTGCTAATACCCCAGGAGCAGCGGCCATACCACCACCAACCACACCACCTGCTGCGGCTAGGCCTGAAGTAATTCCTGCTCCTGAAGTTGCTGCAACAGTCAACCCTGTAGCACCACTGACAGCCGCGCCTAGCGCAGCACCAGTTTCTGCAACCGCTTTGACTGTTTTGACTGTATTTCCATCCATGCCCGTAGTTTTTCCTACAACATTTTCTACAACTTCTTCACCTGCTTTACTGGCAAACTCTTCCCAATTCATAAATCAATTTATCCTTTTAATACTTGTTCAATTATCCTTAATAAATTCAAGGTTTGTCTAGCCCAATAATGTTCTATTTTGCCGCCAATTCTCCCTCGCTTTCACTTTAAATTTAATCTAAGTTTGTACAACAATGTACGAAAGTGTACGAAAATGTTGGCAGTTGTGAGCTACAATACACAAAACTCTCGCATCTCCCTGCCAGATGAATCTTAAAGAAATGTTAAATGTCGCCGATCGCATAGTTTTCGAGAAAACAGGTCAGCACCTTGACGATTTACAAGCAGCGGTAGTGCGGGGAACTCTACAACGCGAGACATACAAAGAAATAGCGAAAGACTTTGACTGTTCTGAAAGTCGCATCAGGGAAATCGGATCGGAATTATGGCAGATACTTTCAGAGGAGTTAGGGGAAGATGTTAATAAAACAAATTTTAGATCGGCAATGGAGAGGTTAGAAGTTTCAATATATTCAAACGTTGCACAAGAAGAATCGGTACAAATTAACAGCGTTAACATCTGTGGAGAAGCTAGATACCCGCCAAATATACCAAACTCAAACCCACCAAATCAAGAAACATCTAACTCAAAACCAACTAAAACTCTATATCAAGATTTAAGCGAAATGCCAGATTTGGGTGATTTCTTCGATCGCACCCTCGAACTCCACACCCTCACAACCTGGATTCTACAACAACACTGCCGCCTCATCACCCTCACCGGCATCAGCGGTATCGGCAAAACCACCCTAGCAGTGCAACTCGTACAACAAATTAAAGACGAGTTTGAGTACGCAGTTTGGTACACACTAGACGAATTCCCCACCATAGAAAAATTTCAATCTAACCTAA
>NZ_JANMZH010000604.1:0-3983 GCF_031383065.1 Microcoleus sp. OTE_8_concoct_300
GGTTCCGACTGCGCCGGAGATTTTGCCGACTGCAATGGACGATCGCAAATTCACTAATCGGGCGCGGTTGCGAAACACTTCTGCCAGCCATCCTGCTAGTTTAAAGCCAAAGGTGATGGGTTCGGCGTGAATTCCGTGCGAGCGGCCAACCATCACGGTATTGCGATGCTGTTGAGCCTGATAGCGAATAGCTTGACTCAATTCTTCGACACGTTCTAACAAGATATTGACGCTGGCGACTAATTGCAGCGCCAAAGCGGTATCGAGCACGTCGGAACTGGTTAAGCCGAGGTGAATGTAGCGGCCGGCATCGCCTACATATTCGTTGACATTTGTCAAGAAGGCGATCATGTCGTGGCGGACTTCGGCTTCAATTTCGAGGACTCGTTTCGGGTCAAAATTAGCCTTAGCTTTGATTTCTTCGACTGCGGCGGCGGGGATGTAGCCGAGTTCGGCTTGAGCTTCGCAGACAGCGATTTCTACTTGCAGCCAGCTTTTCAGCTTGGCGGTTTCAGTCCAGATGTTGCCCATTTCGGGCAAGGTGTAGCGCTCTATCACGGTGGGAGTTGGGGAATTGCGATCGTCCTATTGTACCTCTGCGAGGCCTCCGTCTTCAGTCGGGATGGGGAATTTGAATGGTTATTTACCTGTGGCTGTGCTTGGTAAAGCCAATGACTCATTTTTTTCTCTACCAGCATATTTAACACCAAATTGGTGAAAAAAAAACACCTTAAAATACAAAGCCAGGTATATAATAGATGTGTAGCCTCAAAACCAAACCACCAATGAACGCACGACCATTCAAAAATACACAAGCTTGCTTTCCTAAAGGACAAGCCCCGCGTCCCCCAAATGTTAAGCGGATGTCCGTCACTTTATCGGCGGATGCTGCTGAACTATTGGAATGGCTTGCTACAACCCAAGGGATAACTCAAATTGAGGCGCTTCGGAAAGCTATTGCAACCGAGGCTTACCTTCACAAAGAGATAAAACAAGGGTCTAAAGTTTTACTTCTAAATTCTGACAAAGAAGTGCGGGAAGTAATATTTAGATAATGCAAGCTGCGGGGGGCTAAACAATTCATTAATCCTTCATTAATCCTTGAAAAAACAAACCCCCATCAACACCAGCATGAACAGAAAACAGTACGATCCGCACAACTATAGCTATATCCAGCCTAATGATAACGATACTCTTGAGCAAATCGTTTTGACGGGCGAACTAGATATTGACAACTACATTAGTAACGTTTCCCCTAGCAAGGAAGTCTGCCAAGATGTAGAAGATTGGGTTAGACAAAATCGAGACAGAACGCGCTCAAAAATAGCTAATTATTTGCTTGGCATATTTGCTGGCTCGTTGGTTACGACTTTTGCTTTAGTGGGGGTAAGCTCGTTAACTCCAAATTCTGATAAAGGGTTACTCAAGGATTTAATTCCCCTGATTATTACTTCCCAAGCAAGCTTGCTGGGAGTTACCATCGGGTTTTACTTCGATAAGGAGTAATCTATCGATCGAACCTGGCTCAAGAGTGCGATCGCGTCATTCCCTTTGGTGCGATCGCCTGTCCACTTTAACGAAACAATTGAGGTGCTTAGGGAAATCGAAGCAGAGGAGACAGAACCATAAAATATACAATTGTTATCCAATGGTCAGAAGAAGATCGATGCTTTGTCGTGTTTTTGCCTGAATTTGAGGATGTAATGCAACCAGTAACTCACGGAGATTCTTATGAAGAAGCTATCTACAATGCGCGAGAGGTAATAGAGTTACTAATCGAAAGTTGCCAAGCTGAAGGTAAACCATTGCCAGCAACAATTATTTATCAAGAACCTCGCGACAGAAAGCGCCGTAAACTATTAGATAAGCTAATCGATATGACTGAAGAAGCTGGTTTATACGAGGAATAGGATTAATTCAATTTTAAATATGGCTAAACTTGCTGTTGTATTTAATGGTTGTCTTCTGTTTTCCCTGTATTTGCTTGAGATTCTGCACAATCGCCAACTGACGACGCAGCAAGCTGCGGATATCCTGAATGTATCGCGACTATTTCTTGTCAAGTTGCTAGATGAAGGAGCAATTCTTTATATCAAAGTAGGTTCCCATCGGCGGATTCGATTTAAGGATTTAATCATTTATCGAGAACAGCGGAAAGCGATGCGTCGCCAAGGACTTAAGGAATTAACTCAATTTCTTCAAGAGGAAGGATTTTACGAAGCTGGAATACACCATATAGCTCAAAATTAAGGATGATGAACCATGAAAGACTATCGCATCAATATTTTTTACAGCAACCAAGATGAAGGCTACATTGCCGATATTCCTGATTTAAAATACTGTTCCGCTTTTGGCGAAACCCCAGAATCAGCTTTGCAGGAAGTACAGATTGCTAAAACAGCATGGCTGGAAGCTGCAAAAGCTGCAGGAAAACCCATTCCCGAACCAAAATACCGACCTGCAATATATCAACTTACCAAAAATTTTGGGTCTAAGCCCCGTCCTTCTAGGATGGCTTTAATCTCTACAAATTGTAAAGGATTATTAAAGATACAGATTTGTGAGCGCAGTTTTTCGTAAATGCGGTAAGATGTTTGCATGATAACATTAGAGTTCAAGTTGAAAGGCAAAGCACACCAATACCGAATCATTGACGAGATGATTAGGACGGCTCAATTTGTCCGAAACAAAACTCTAAAATATTGGACAGAAAATCAAGGAGTTAAGCTGGTTGACCTCTACAAACAATGCGCCATTATGGCAAAAGAGTTTGAATGGGCAGGCAAGCTTAACTCAATGGCGCGTCAAGCCTCGGCTGAACGTGCCATTTTTGCTATTCAACGTTTTTTCGCTAATTGCAAAGCCAAAAAAACAGGAAAAAAGGGATACCCGCAGTTTAAAAAACATACTCGTTCTGTAGAATACAAAACATCAGGATGGCTACTTTCCACCGACAAAAAATGTCTAACATTTAAGGATGGTTTTGCTGCTGGAAAGTTTAAGTTGATCGGTATTCGGGATTTGCATTTTTATGCGCCCGACGAGATTAAACGGATCAGAGTTGTGCGTCGTGCCGACGGATACTACGCCCAACTTTGTATAAATGTGGAGCGAAAAGAGGAATCTGTTCCTACTGGTAAAGTCATTGGAATAGACGTGGGATTGAACTATTTCTATACCGACAGTGACGGTGAGACAGTTTCTAACCCTCGATACCTCCGAAAAAGTGAAAAAGCTTTGAAAAGATTGCAGAAGCAAGTTTCTCGAAAGAAGAAAGGTTCTGGCAATCGGAAAAAAGCGATCAACAAGTTAGGAAGAAAGCACTTGAAGGTCAGCAGGCAGCGTAAAGACTTCGCCATCAAGACGGCGTTGTGCGCGGTGAAATCTAGCGATTTTATAGCCTACGAAGAGCTTCAGGTGCGGAATATGGTTAAGAACCACAAGCTTGCTAAATCTATTAGTGATGCAGCGTGGTCACAGTTTGGTGAATGGTTGCAATACTTTGGAAAAGTATACGGTAAAACAGTGATTGCTGTAGCTCCTCAGTACACTTCCCAAGATTGTTCAAATTGTGGCAATCTGGTTAAGAAAACGCTGTCAACTCGAACCCATATTTGCGGTTGTGGTGCGGTATTAGATCGCGACCACAACGCAGCTCGCAACATTTTGGCGAAAGGGTTGAAGCCAGCGGGAATCAATTTAAATACGGTGGGGCACACCGAAATTAACGCTTGGGGACAGACCGATCTCTACTCTTTGGTGGCAGCATCAACGAGCAAATCGACTGGCTGAATCAAGAATCCCCGCGCTGGTCTGCCGGGGAGTGTCAAGACTTGAAAAACATCGCACATCCGCCTTACTGCATCCGATCGATCGTCCGATACTGCACCGCCTCCCCCACATGATTCGTTTTCAAGCTTTCATCCCCCGACAAATCAGCAATAGTTCTAGCAACCTTCAAAATTCGATCGCTAGCCCTCGCC
>NZ_JANMZH010000607.1:0-39087 GCF_031383065.1 Microcoleus sp. OTE_8_concoct_300
GTGGAGGCGACGACGGCGACGATACCGTGATGGGCGGCATCGGCGACGATACCGTGATGGGCGGTGCCGGCAGCGACAACTGTGGAGGCGACGACGGCGACGATACCGTGATGGGCGGCATCGGCGACGATACCGTGATGGGCGGTGCCGGCAGCGACAACTGTGGAGGCGACGACGGCGACGATACCGTGATGGGCGGCGACGACGACGATACCGTGATGGGCGGCGACGGCAACGACGCTTGCATGGGTGACGACGGCGACGACAGCGTGATGGGCGGTGCTGGCGATGACTCCTTGATGGGCGGTGACGGTGACGATACCCTCGTGACTGGCGAGGGCAATGACATGGCAGACGGCGGCGGCGGCGACGACAGCGTTGGCGGTGGCGGCGGCGGCGGCGACGATACGCTGATGGGCGGCGACGGCAACGATACGATCGTTGGCGGTACTGGCAACAATACCTGTGTCGGGGGTGCTGGAGATGACGTTTTTGTCCTGAGTAACCCTACAAGCGGCGGGAGTTCAGTCATCACTGACTACGAAGACGGCGAGGACAAGTTTCTGCTGGTTGGTGGCTTGAACTTTAGCAGCTTGTCGTTTGTACAAGTCAGTAGCAATACCGAAATTCGGGTCAATAACTTGACGCTGGCGCTATTGTTGAATGTCACCGCAACGGTTCTCGATGCTGGCGACTTTTTGGGAGTTACCGATTCAACTCCAACTCCAACTCCAACTCCAACTCCGAGGCCGATTTTTAACCCTCCGCGACAGGATGCTAATAAAAGCCTGACTGCTGGTTCCAGCGGCGGCTCGCAAACTATTACTCCTGAGTTGTTGAGTTTTGTCGATCCCCAGCAAGGTCCTAGCGGAATAATCTATACGCTAACCGAGCTGCCCCCTGCTACAACCGGGCAACTATTCTTTAATGGAGTCGCCGTAACACAAGGCGGTTTTACCTTCTCTCAAGCAGACATTAACGCAGGCTTGTTAACTTTCAAAGCGACAGTCGGTTTTATCGGTGCGGCTACTTTTAGTTTTGATGTTAGCAACGGTAGAAACGTTTTCACCGGCCAGCGTTTTAGCTTGAAAGTCGAGCAAAATGTCTTTAAGTTTGCTGGCAAGACAGAGCCTCAAGTTATTGTCGGTTCTGCGACACTCGATAACGACATCGAAGGCGGCGATGGTGACGATGACATTACAGCCGGCCTCGGCAAGGACAAAATCATCGGCGGCAAAGGCAAGGACAAAATTAAAGGTGGCGATGGCGATAACGATATCGACGGCGGCGATGACGATGACGATATCGAAGTCGGTAAAGGCAAAAACAAAATCATCGGTGGCAAAGGCAAGGACAAAATTAAAGTCGGCGATGGCGATAACGATATCGACGGCGGCGATGACGATGACGATATCGAAGTCGGTAAAGGCAAAAACAAAATAAAAGGAGGCTTGGGCAACGACAAAATTAAAGGCGGCGATGATGATGACGAGATCGAAGGCGGCGAAGGAACCAATACTCTAATTGGGGGTGCTGGCAAGGATCGCTTTATTTACCGCACTTCCCGCCAACAGATTCAAACAGTTGTAGAAGCTGACTTCATTACTGACTTTAATGTCGCTGAGGATGTTTTAGAGCTTTCTAACGCAGCTTTTAGTCTCAGCGCTAGTTTGAACCTACAGGTGATTACTGCTACTTCTACTGTTGGGTCGCTCATCGGTAATTTGCTCGACTTCACCCTGGATACCACTGTTACCAGCATCGCGACTTTGCAAGCGCGGTTTGCAGCTTTGGGTGGCAACCCAGACGAGCCTATTTTCTGTCAGTTTATAGATGCCACTACCGGCCGTTCTGTGCTGGTATTTGCTGTTGGGGCGCGCTTTGAAATTGTGGCCAGTTTCTCGGCCAGCATTCGCCTGCAACTCAGTAACTTTGTCTTCACGGGCCCGCCACTAAATATTCCTGTCGGTACTGCTGGTGCTGACACTGTGGATTTCACCACTTCTCCGGCCCCAGTTAATTACGATGGTTTAGCAGGCGATGACAAGATTGTCGGCAGCAATTTTAACGATAGCCTCAAGGGCGGCGACGGCAACGATACCATCACCGGCGGCCTCGGTTTGGATGTCCTAAGCGGTGGCAGTGGTGCGGATCTGTTTGTTTACAGGACAACTAAAGAAGGCGGCGATAAAATTACCGACTTTAAGTCGGGAACTGACAAATTCGAGTTTAGCGCGAGCGCTTTCGGCAATTTGACTACGACTAACTTTGACGGTGTTAGCGGGGTTACTCCTGACATTACTGGCAAAGAGTTAGTGATTTTCACAGGCGGCAGTTATGCCTCTTTGGAAGCTGCACAAGCTAAGGCGCTGGGCAATTCTACAACTGCTGGTTTCTTCGCATTTACTAATGCGTCGAACGAGACTGTGTTGTATTTTGACTCGAACGGTACGGTCGCCGGTGGTTCTACCTTGATTGCTAATTTGGGTACTACTGTTAACAATCTGGGAACGGCGGACTTTGTATTTACAGGTACGATCGCCTCTGCTGTGACTGGTACTACTACCAACTCCGGCAGCGTTGCCGATTTAACTGCTGCTGGCAACACTTTCCCCACCGCCTTTAACAATTTCGGTTCAGGTGCTGGCGGTTACAACTTCAGCACTCCTGTCTTATTTACCGGCAATGACTTTGCTAACAGCGTCACTGGTACTCAGTTTGCTGACATTATCACTGGTGGCGGCAGTGCTGACATTCTCACTGGCGGTGCTGGTGCGGATCTCTTTGTTTACAAAGCAGCAGGTGAAGGCGGTGATACAATTACTGACTTTACCATTGGGGTAGACAAATTCCAGTTTACCGCGAGCGCTTTCGGCAATTTGACTACGACTAACTTTGACGGTGTTAGCGGGGTTACTCCTGACATTACTGGCAAAGAGTTAGTGATTTTCACCGGCGGAACTTATGCGAAGGTGGAAGATGCACAAGCTAAGGCCCTAGGCAGTTCTACAACTGCTGGTTTCTTCGCATTTACTAATGCGTCGAATGAAACGGTGTTGTATTTTGACTCGAACGGTACCGCAGCCGGTGGTTCTACCTTGATTGCTAATTTGGGTACTACTGTTAACAATCTGGGAACGGCGGACTTTGTATTTACAGGTACGATCGCACCTTCTGCGGGCACTCCTACCAACTCCGGCAGCGTTGCCGATTTAACTGCGGCTGGGAATACTTTCCCAACCGCATCTAACAATTTCGGTTCAGGTCCTGGCGGTTACAACTTCACCACTCCTGTCTTATTTACCGGCAATGACAGTGCTAACAGCGTCACAGGTACTCAGTTTGCTGACATCTTCAGCGGCGGCAGCGGTGCAGATATTCTGACTGGCGGTGCTGGTGCGGATCTCTTTGTTTACAAAGCAGTAGGCGAAGGCGGCGATACGATTACTGACTTTACCATTGGGGTAGACAAATTCCAGTTTACCGCGAGCGCTTTCGGCAATTTGACTACGACTAACTTTGACGGTGTTAGCGGTTCAAATCCTGACATTACTGGCAAAGAGTTAGTGATTTTCACAGGCGGCAGTTATGCCTCTTTGCAAGCTGCACAAGCTAAAGCCGTGGGCAATTCTACAACTGCTGGTTTCTTCGCATTTACTAATGCCTCGAACGAAACGGTGTTGTATTTTGACTCGAACGGTACGCTGGCCGGTGGTTCTACCTTGATTGCTAATTTGGGTACTGCTACTACCAATCTGGGAACGGCGGACTTTGTATTTACAGGTACGATCGCACCTTCTGCAGGCACTCCTACCAACTCCGGCAGCGTTGCCGATTTAACTGCGGCTGGAAACACTTTCCCCACCGCATCTAACAATTTCGGTTCTGGTCCTGGCGGTTACAACTTTACCTCGCCTGTCTTGTTTACAGGAAATGCGGGTGATAACAGCGTCACTGGTACTCAGTTTGCTGACATCCTCAGCGGCGGTTCTGGTGCGGACATTTTCGACGGCGGTTTGGGTAACGACAGCATTTCCGGCGACGATGGTAATGACAGCCTCTTCGGCGGTGGCGGTAGCGATACACTCAACGGCGGCACCGGGAATGACACTTTAATCGGTGGTTTGGGAACCAATGTTCTCAGCGGCGGTTCTGGTTTGGATGTGTTTGTGTTCAGCGGAACTGCTGCTGGCGGCGGGGATTTAATTACCACTTACAACGTTGCTGATGATGTAATTAACCTCAACAAAACTGGTTTTGCAGCGTTTACCACCGGAGGGCCTTTGGGTTCGAGTTTCTACGCTTACAGCAGTACAGTTTCTGTAACTGCGCTCGAAGCAACTTTAACCGGGCCGTCGATCATGGCTATCTACGACAGTTTGCCTGGGTCTACTAAGCTGTATTACGATAGCAACGGTGCTACTGTTGGCGGTAACAGTTTGTTTGCAACTGTCGATGTCAATTTGGGACCGACCGGTAATTCTGAATTGTTCTTGTTCTAAACGGCAAGAATCCTAATCGGGATATGGGCGGTACGGGTGGGGACACGGCAATGCCGTGTTCCTACAATACAGAGGTAAGGACATAGTAATACTGTGTCCTTTTTTTAATTGTTATATCGTTTCCGGTTGCATCGGAATGATTTAACCACAGAGGGCGCAGAGAACGCAGAGGGAGAGAATACAGAGATGAATAATTCCGATGCTACCGGATTTGATATTAAACAATTTAGGCGCTATTTTTTGGGTAGGGAAATGGCATTGCCGTGTCCTCTTTTGCGTTGTTGTCGATGGTGGGAGTCGATCGCACTCGCGAGGGCAATTTCACCATCCAATCCGGTTTATTTTACCCGTTATATCCCTGCCGGTTGTATCGGAATGATTAAACCGCAGAGGACACAGAGGACACAGAGAAAGGGAAGAGAGAGATGAATAATTCCGATGCGAACGGATTTGATATTACCCAAAATCAGGACACTGCGCCGTGCCGTTTCCCTACAATTAATCGGGCAATGGTTAAATTTGTATTCATTAATCCCTCTCCTGTGCAAGTACAAACGTCTGTTTACTTTTTGATAGTAAATTGTCATAACTTTGATTTTAGTCAACAGCTTTTTTAACCATTAAGCGCAACACCTAATAATTCTTATCGTCCAAAATATAATAAAAATTTATAATTTAATGGTAGGAGTGAAGCGGGCCATGCCCATCCTACAAATAAAGTCCTCGATCGTCCAAATCTAAAATCTATGAGTACCCACTTCTGTACCCCTCATCCCTTACAAGTCTGTTTCGCAGATGTGGAAGCGGCGGCAAATCGCTTGCAGGGCAAAGCTTTCAAGACGCCGGTGCTGACTTCGGAAACTTTCAACAAACGCACAAATTCTCAGGTATTTTTTAAGTGCGAGAACTTTCAGCGCACGGGTTCGTTTAAATTTCGGGGTGCTTGCAATGCTTTAATGCAGCTATCTGAAGCCGAAAAACAGCGGGGAGTGCTGACTTTTTCTTCGGGAAATCACGCGCAGGCGATCGCCCTGGCGGGACAGTTGTTGGGAATTCCTGCTACTGTCGTGATGCCGGCAGATGCGCCAAAAGTTAAGCAAGAGGCGACTCGTGGCTACGGTGCAGAGATTATTTTGTACGATCGTACTCAAGTTTCCCGCGAAGAGTTAGCCGCTAAAATTGGCGCAGAACGCCACTTGACAATTATTCCTCCTTATGATCATGCGTGGGTGATTGCGGGACAAGGTACGGCGGCGCTGGAATTACTCGCAGAAGTTGGGGAGTTGGATTTGCTGTTAGTTTGTTGCGGTGGCGGGGGTTTGCTGTCGGGATGCGCGATCGGGGCAAAAACTTTGTCTCCGCAGTGTAAAGTAATCGGGGTAGAACCCCAGCAAGCAGACGATGCGACGCGATCGTTCCGCACGAAAACGCTACAAACTGTTACTAACCCGGATACGATTGCTGACGGTGCGCGCACGCCATCTTTGGGGAAATTAACCTTTCCTTTGGTGCTGCATTATGTTGATGATATGGCAACAGTTTCAGAAGAGGCAATTCGCAGCACAATGTTTTTTATGTGGGAACGGATGAAGATAGTTGTCGAGCCGACTGGAGTGCTGGGGGCAGCAGCTTTGCTTTCAGGTGTTGTGAAAGCTGAAAATGCGAGAGTTGGGGTAATTGTCAGCGGGGGCAATGTCGATTTTAGTCATTAGTTATTGGATATCGGAATGATTTAACCGCAGAGAACGCAGAGAACACAGAGGGAGACAAGAGAGAGATAATAATTCCGCTATTCATCGGAATTGATATTATTAGTTAAGGAGCTTTGAGATGCTGCCATTAATCTTTGATACCTGCGTGCCCAGAGATAAGATTTTATCGGGAGACTTGTCTCTAGATTTATTTGCAGCAAAATTGCGGCTGGTAGTTGAAGGAACTGCACCTCAAGTTGATCGAGATGCCAATAAATTCTTTGCCAATACCTTCGCAACTGATGGCATTAAAACCCTAATCCGGGAAGTTTTCAGCCGCTCGATCTCGAAAACCGAACGAATTGCTAATATTGGTGAGGGAATTATGGCGATGAGTAATGAAGAGGCACATTATTGGTTTGGTAAAATTGCCAATGGCAATGGTTCAAATGCTTTAAAAGCCTTAGGAATTTTATTGGAGATTACTCGTTTCCAGGCTCTGCCTGGTAACGCATATCAAAAGGCTCTGCCTCCAATTTATCCAAGCCACAAACAAGGCAGAGCCTCGCTTACATCGGTTCCTAGGCAGAGCCTTGGCACCAGTTAATTTTATTAGGAGATTAATGTGATGAAAGTAGCTGATTTGTCAAACGAAACTTTAGCAAAGATTAAAACAGTGCGGTGGGATCGAATTATTGAGAAGCACGAAGGCCCGGAGACATGGGAGTCTGAGTTGAGATACGGCGAACCAGAATTTATCGAAATTGAGGGGCGGTGGGTGTTATTGCCAGTTGAAGCATCTCGTCACCAAAATATCACAATTTTGCGGACAATTTGGAGCGCGGATGGCAACTCGCTGACTCTGTTTCTTAAGGATACAACTTTTGATGATGATATGTTTGTATCTGGATATATGGCTGTGTGCGATCGACCAAAAGGAGAAGAGTTTTTCTTAGCAGTATTGTACCACGAATGGTTTATCATTGAAAAAGCAGAGCTATTTGAATATTAATCTATAAATTTTGGGGATAATACCAATACAGATTTAACTGGTTCCCAGGCTCTGCCTTGGAACCGATGTAAGCGAGGCTCTGCCTCGTTTGCTGCTTGGATAAATTGGAGGCAGAGCCTCCGAATCTGCGTTACCAGGCACAGCCTGGAAGTAGAATAAACAATAACCAACAACTAACAAATCCTGCGCCCTCACCTATTCATCGAGAAAATCATGCCCGTAAATCTGTTAAACCAGCAGGTTTATTACGAACACGGCGGCAATCCATTTAAAGATTGCATCGCTGGTATTGGCGCAAACATTTATCGTTTTCTCGCGCTTCGGTGTTGCGGCAAATTTCCCGAAAAGTTTCTTAATTGCGGATGAAGTTGGATTGGGAAAAACCATCGAAACCGGGTTGATTCTGCCTTACTTACTCATCAGCAAAAAAGTCAAACCTGTGTTGATTTTAGCACCCGCCAGCATTCAGCCGCAATGGCACGAAGAATTGCGTGAAAAATTTAACTTGCACTTTTGGAGTTATAGCAAAGGTGAATTTAAAAATTCCTATGGGGAGAGGAGTCAGTCAATCTATTTGAGATTTGAGATTTTAGATTTTAGATTAAAGAATTGAAGCATTGACCCCACGGATAAATGCGGGGGGCAAGTTTCATCGGATACAGGTTTTTAATTTCTGGGTCCTGAGTCTGCGAAGGAATGAATCCGGGGGCTTGTATCCTGGATGCTTTCGGTCAGGGGAAGAGAATATTTGGAATTCCCAAAATCTCATTTTAGCATCATCTCATTTAGTCCGTCGGAGCGATCGCACAAACAGCTTTTAGACGCGCAACCGTGGGATTTGGTGATTCTGGATGAAGTGCATCACGCCCGCCGCCAAAGCCCGCAAAACCGCAAGGAAACTCCCAATCGCTTACTACAGTTAATGCAGCAGTTGCGAGAAAAAAGCCGTGAAGCGAAGCTATCCCGTAGGGAATCGCTCTTATTATTATCCGCCACGCCGATGCACATTGACACGCTCGAAGTTTTCGATTTATTGCAACTTCTGGGACTGCGAGGACATTGGTCTTATGGTAAAAAATTCTGCAATTATTTTAGCACTTGGCATCTTAACTATAAAAGTCGCGATTATGCTGTAACATTTTACCCGGATATCTTTGACGAAAATGCTTCAGTGCAATTGATGAGTTTTGGGAATCCGTTGTTTGAAGAAATGCTCAAGGATCTCGCCCCCCGGCCAAACAGTCCTTAATCGAACACTAATCGAACACTGTGGGGCGAACTGTTTAGCTTGTTTCACGAGTTTACGTTGTTTTGAGCTGTGCTAGAGTTTGGTGCTCAACTTTGGTACTTTTAGGACTAAACTACTTTTTATGACGATCGTCCTTTTTATTTAATTTGCACAATGTCTTCAGAAACAAACTCAGCGGCTCAATCTACAACTGGTGCAGATGCGATCGATGTTGCGATCGCCTCTGGAATCGACTTTGACGGTACTCCGATTCCGCAAGCAAAATTAGACCTCTACAAGCAAGTGATGGGATTAGAAGCCGGCAGACAGCGCAGTGGCGTGTCAAATACAATGCGATCGCGCATTGTCCGAATCGGTGTCAAACACATCGGACAAGAGGAACTCGATAAAATGCTGGTGGCGGCAAACTTTGCACCGCTGAAAGAGAAAGAAATCGCTTTTTATTACGGCGCTAAGTAAATACCATTCATCTCACATCTTGGATCATTGTCAGCAACAGGCAAGATGCTTGTTCCACAAAGAGTGAATTTATTGTGGATGGTTTTTCTGAAAACTTTTTGTGGGGTGGGCATCTTGCCCGCCCAAAGAGTTAAGTTTTAATGCTAAAAAACTTACTTACTCCGGTTTTAAAGTGCGTCAGAAAAAGGCAAGATGCCTGTTCCACAAAGAGTGAATTTATTGTGGATAATTTTTCTGAAAACTTCTTGTGGGGTGGGCATCTTGCCCGCCCAAAGAGTTAAGTTTTAATGCTAAAAAACTTACTTACTCCGGTTTCAAAGCTCGTTCCATCAGCGATAAAACAGCTTGTTCAGGAGTAATTTCACCATTTAATAAGCGATAAACTTGACGAGAAACAGGTACTTCAATGGTGCGTTGATTAGCTAAATCAATCAACACATTAGTAGTATTGACTCCCTCAGCAGTGCTCTGCAATTCCTGCAAAATTTGCTCTAATGATTTGCCTTTAGCTAATCCGAAACCAACCCGATAATTGCGCGATAAAGGACTGTTGCAAGTAGCGAGCAAATCTCCCAAACCTGACAAACCATAAAAAGTTTCTGCGCGAGCTCCCAAACGAACTCCCACCCGAATCATTTCCGGCAAAGCGCGAGTCAGCAAAGCAGATTTAGCATTAGTTCCTAATTGTAAACCGTCGCAAACACCAGCGGCGATCGCAAATACATTTTTCAAAGTTCCACCTAACTCAGTCCCCAGCGGGTCTTCATTCACATAAACCCGAAAAATATCAGAACTGTAAATATTTTGCACTTGCTTGGCCGCCGCTAAATCCCAACTCGCCGCTACCGTTGCAGCCGGCAATCCTTGCTGAATTTCCTCGGAAAGATTAGGGCCCGAAAGTACCACTATTGAATTGTTAGGAAAGGCATTTTGCCAAATTTGAGACGGAGTGCGCGTGCTCCCGGGGTCTAAACCTTTGGTAACAGTAACTATAATTGTACCGGGACTTAACTCTAACGCCAGCAGCCGATCGACCGTTGCTCCCACTCCTTTCATCGAAACTGCCGAAACAACAACATCCGCACCTGTTATAACTGATTCTAGATTAAAAGAACTGCTGCGCGACCACAAATTAACTCGAGATCCTTTTTTGCCTCCCAGATTTGCCAGTGCCGAACCCCAAGCACCTCCGCCTAATATTGTCAAGATTGTCATAAAATTTAGTTGGATGAACTCAGATGCTGCAACATTCTCAAGAACGGGCTAGAAGCCCGTTCCACAATAACATTGAGTTTTTTTTGTGGAACAGGCATCTTGCCTGTTCCTGACGGGCTAGAAGCCCGTTCCACAATAACATTGAGTTTTTTTTGTGGAACAGGCATCTTGCCTGTTCCTGACATTGGTGCAAAATGTGAGATGAACGAAACAAAAACTCCCCTCCTACAAACGCGGACGCAATCCATAATGACGGTAACGCCAATAATCTCGTAAAATGCGATCGTGATCGAAACATAATTGATGGGGAATCTGCCAAGATTCAAAAACTTGTAAATTTTTAGCATCGTCGGCGGCTTGAGGTTCGCCCGTTGCAGAAGCCAAGAATACAATACTGATAGTATGTTTGCGGGCGTCGCGATTTGGGTCCGAATAAACGTAAAATTGCTCAATTAATTCTACATTCAAGCTCGTTTCTTCTAAAGCTTCGCGTTTGGCCGCCGTTTCTACCGATTCCCCGTAATCGACAAAGCCGCCGGGAATCGCCCAGCCGTAGGGAGGATGGCGACGTTCTATGAGTACGATCGGGCGATGGGGCCGATCGGCTAATTCGATGATAATATCAACTGTAGGAGCGGGATTTTGATAAGTCATTTTGTTGGGAATGGGGCATTGGGCATTGGGCATTGGGCATTGGGAATCGGGAATTGGTCATTGGGCATTGGGTATTAATGATTTTATATGTAACAAATAACAAATAACAAATAATCAACAACCAACAACCGTCAACTGTCAACCGTCAACTGTCAACTAACATTATGCCTAAGTGGCTGGGAAAAGTTTTAGGTATCGGTGCGAGTACAATCCTCCTCCTCGGTGCGACTGGATACTGGTACGTTTTTATTGCCGGAGCACCTCAGTTAGACCCTCCGAAAGTAGTGGCTGATCCTGACTTAAATTTTCAACTCAAAACATATAAAAGTGTAGCTATGAATTCAGAGCGCACCTACGGCTTAATTTTGCCGCCTGGGTACGCAAAAAATCCAAAACAGCGCTATCCAGTGATTTTTTTGCTGCACGGCGGGCACGGAGACGCGCGCGCTTATCAGGACAAAGCTGCTGTTACTTCTGTGCTTCACGATTTATATAAAAGCAAAAGATTGCCGCCATCAATTGTAATTACTCCTGACGGGAACGACAAGCGGGGTACGAGTCCTTTGTGGGACCCGCAGTATTTTGACGGGCCCAACGGTAAGGTGGGAAGCGCGATCGGCTCCGAGTTAGTGTCCATCGTAAAATCGCGCTACAGAACGCTGGAAGACCCCAAATTCTGGGCAATGGGAGGACAATCTTCGGGGGGTTGGGGAGCTTTTAATATCGGTTTGCGCTACTTGAATAATTTTAATATTCTGTTCAGCCACAGCGGTTATTTTACAGATCAAAGCGGCAAGGCTAACAGTCCTAAATATTTAGTGGAAAAACTCCCTTTTAAAGATAAACAGCGGTTGCGCGCTTATTTGGATGCCGGGGAAGCAGACGAAAAATTTCTGATTTCCACTCAACAGTTTCACGAGCAATTAAACAGTTTGGGTATAGCCAACGAGTTTAACAAATTTCCGGGAGGACACGGGATTGTGGGCCCGGATGTCGGTTGGAATTATTGGCACAAGCATTTAGCCGATTCTTTGAGCTATGTTGGAAAACAGTTTAAAATATCACTGGCCACACAGAAAAATTAGAAAGGTCAACAGTGTTACCCCAAAAAACTAGGATTGGACTCTGGACTGCATCATTGTTAACCGGATTGGTAGGAGTTATTAACCTGCTGTCTGCTGTAACTCCCAGTTTACCCGATCGCCGAAATTGGCTAGAACCATTTTTCCCTTTTCCCGTGCGTGCGGGCGGGCATTTTTTTGCAGCAGTGATCGGATTTATGCTGCTAACTCTGGCAACTAATTTGTTGCGGCGAAAGCGGATTGCTTGGTTGCTGACTGTGGGATTGTTAATCGTTTCTATTGTAATTCATTTAGTCAAGGGATTGGATGTTGAAGAAAGCTTGCTTTCTGGGGTGCTGCTGTTTCAGTTGTTGGTGATGCGGCAGACGTTTACGGCTAAATCCGATCGCCCTTCCATTGCTCAAGGAATCCGGGTTTTGCTGGGGGCTTTGCTGTTTACGCTGGCTTACGGGACGGCGGGTTTTTACATTCTGGATGGGGCTTTTCAAGTTAACGAAAAAGCGGTTAATTTTGATTTAGACACAGCTTTGTTCCAGACTTTTGCCATGTTTTTTACGGCGGACAATGCGGGGTTGGTTCCGCAAACTCGGTTTGCTAACTTTTTTGCCGATTCTATTTATGCTGTGGGTACCGTAACGCTTGGCTACGCACTTTTGATGCTGCTGCGGCCGGTGCTGCTGCGAAATTCGGCAAGTATTTCGGAACGGAATAAAGCTCAAGAAGTTGTAGCAAAATACGGGCGGACAACGCTAGCGAGACTGGCCTTGCTTCCGGATAAATCTTATTATTTTAGTGTGTCGGGAAAAAGTACGATCGCCTATGTGCCCAAAGGTAGAGGTGCGATTGCTTTGGGAGACCCCATCGGACCTCCTGAAGACCGCAAAGAAGCAATTCTAGGGTTTCAAGAATTTTGCGATCGCAATGATTGGTATCCAGCATTTTATCAAACTTTGCCCCAGGATATAGAAATGTATTCTACTCTCGGTTTTCGAGTGGTGCAAATTGGCGAAGAAGCTATTGTCAATCTCAAAACTTTTACTCTCAAAGGCAAGAGCAATCAAAACTTGAGAACTGCTATCAACAGACTTACAAAAGCCGGCCATCAAATCGAATTTTACGAACCTCCTTTAAGTTCCGAATTGATGCGGCAAATGAAACTCGTGAGCGACGAGTGGCTGCAAATAGTTCAGGGTGCGGAAAAAAAGTTTTCGGTGGGTTGGTTTGACGAGGCATATTTGCGGGAAACTCCCGCCGTAGCTATCCACACTCCCGACGGTAGAATTAGTGCTTTTGCTAATATGATATCGGCGGGGAATGGGGTAGTTGGAGTTGATTTAATGCGGCGTCGCACTGAGGTGGAAAATGGCACGATGGAGTGTTTGTTTGCTTCAATGTTGCAGCATTGTCAAGAATTGGGATATCAAGAATTTGATTTGGGTTTGTCGGCTTTGGCCGGAGTCGGAGAAGCCCAGAAATCCGGGCGGTTGGAAAAGGTTTTGATTTATCTTTCGGATCACTTGAGCAAGTTTTATAATTTTAAGGGATTGCACAGTTTTAAAGATAAGTTTGGGCCGCGGTGGGAACCGCGTTATTTTGTTTATCCGAGTTTGGGAAGTTTGCCGGATGTTGTGGTTGCTTTGATTCGGGCCGATTCGGGCGATCGACTTTTGGATTATTTGCGCCCGGGAGGGTAGGCAACGAGCAATGTTGACTCGTTCCCAGGATCTGCCTGGGAGCCCATATCTAGAGGCTCTGCCTCGGCCCGAAAATGGAGGCAGAGCCTCCGGATCTGCGTTACCAGGCTAAGGCCTGGTAACGAGTAAATATCCACGGGTAGAGACACGACTTCCTTTAACTGGTTCCGAGGCTCTGCCTGGGAACCTATATCTAGAGGCTCTGCCTCGGTTGGAAAATGGAGGCAGAGCCTCCGGATCTGCGTTACCAGGCTAAGGCCTGGGAACGAGTAAAAGAGCCTCGCTTGGGACAAAGGAGGAGGCAGAGCCTCCGGATCTGCGTTCCCAGGCCTTAGCCTGGGAACGAGCAATCAAAACATTCATGCTAAACCCCGAATTAGTACGCGCTGCTTTTGCAAAACCTCTGAGTACAGCTTTTCCAACTCAGTAATATTCTGACTGAGAGTGTACCGCTCGATCGCCCGTTGGCGTGCTTTTTGACCAAGCAGCGATCCAAACTCAGGATGCTCCCAAAACAGCGGCAGCAAGGTTTGCAACTGACTCCGTACCCGCTGAGTGTTCAAAACTATCCCCGCCCCTTCCTCCAAGGCCTCGCCGTCAGCACCGGCATCGGTGGCCAAACAAGCCAAACCGCAGGCCATCGCTTCCAGCAGCGACAGGGACAGTCCCTCCACCAAAGAAGGCAAAATAAATACGTCTGCACCCCGCAAAATTTCGATCCGGCGTTCCTCCTCGGCCACAAATCCGAGCCACACAATGCCCTCCTCTTCGCCGTAAGACAGTTGCAGCGACGCGGCTAGGGGCCCGTCGCCTACGATCGCCAACACGTTACCCCTGCCAAAATTGCACTGTTTCCAGGCCTTGAGCAGGGCCTCGACATTTTTCTCCGGGGCAATGCGGCCTTGGTAAACAAAAACTCGATCGGCTTTTAATTGCGACTTCAACCCCGAAGGCCCGGGCGAATACTTCACCGCGTCTACTCCGTTGGGAATCACCGCCACCCGTTCTTCCGGCACTCCCAAGCGCACCAAAATATCTCGCTGAATGTAAGAAAATACGATCGTCGAGTCGTAGTGAGCCAAAAACGGAGCGTACAGTTGATACATCAGGTGTTGCGTTCCCGATGTCAAATTCCGCAATTTGCGATCGAACGGCGGGTGAAAAGTCGCCACCAGAGGCAAATTCAATTCTTGACAAATTTCCGGCAGCAAAAAGTCTAGAGGCGAAAGCGTCAGGGAAGCGTGAACAACATCGGGTTTGAGCCGCCGCAGAGATTTCATCAGCACTGTGCGGGACTTGAGAGTGGGAATCGTATAAATTTGCGATTTGTAGTGACAAGGTAAAGACACTTCGTTGCAACTGGCGGGCGAGAGCGAATTGGTATATGAGGTTTGAGCAATTCCTTTTCCCCACGAACCATTTGCCATGCTCCACGCCGTATTGTTCCTGTCGAGTGGGCCCGCTTCTTGGGCAAAGTGCAGGAAACTGACCTGGTATCCCCGGTCTAACAGTGCGTTGGTGACTTCCCTGGAGTAAGTGACGTTACCGCAAAAAGGTGATTTTTTTCCTAGCCAAGCGATGTGCATTCCAGTAAATCAGAGTTTGTTATTTTTTAGATTCGATCGACTTTGGTATTACTGCTACGGGAAATATACCAGGTTAAGACACCGCCAGCGATGGCTAATCCTGCTAAGGCCAAAAATACTGTCGGCAAACCCAGAAATGTTTCCGCTACCCCGGCCAAAGCCAACGGTAAACTCAAAGCGATATTAGTGGCATTGTTTTGCAGCCCGAAGACTTTTCCCCGCATTTCTTCTGGGGTTTCTGCTTGAATTGTAGTCTGCATCGGCACTCCCACCAATGAGGCAAATAAACCCAACAGGGTAATGAACAGCACCGAAATCCACAAATGCTGTGTAAATGCAGAAAGACCCATCAGAGCCAGTGCCATGCCGATAGATCCGATTAAACTCAGTTGGGAGTGAGAAAATTTGTGGCCGAGATAGCCGACTGTCGTCGCCCCACCAGCCATACCGACGCCCACCGCAGCCAGCAAAAAGCCAAATTGTGACGCTTTCATACCGGGGAGGATTTCTGCCAGCCGAACTGCTAGAACTGCCAAGGCTGCAAAAATGGAAAATAGAATAATTAGTTGAATTAAAGCATTGCGGACTTTCGGTTGATCGTTGATGTAACGCAGGCCGTCTTGCAAATCTGCTAGGGGGTGTGGCGGTTCGTGTTCGGCTTCGTTTTTTTCGCCTGTTTTCATCGACAGCAACAGCACTCCGGCGAAGGCGTAACTTCCGCCTACTACTAATTCTTTGCCGATTCCCAGTCCGCCGCCGAGGTTGGTAAATAGGGTGTCGGCTAAAGCTAGTAAGGGTTCTCCGACTGCAAAGCCAATAATCACCGAACCCATCATGGTTGTGGTGTAGAGCGAGTTTGCTGAGAGCAGGTGGCGGCGTTCCACAATTAGGGGAATCACTGACTGTTCTGCTGGGGCGAAAAATTGAGTTAGAGTCGAGACTAGGAATGTCACTAGCAGCAGCAAGCAGAATCCGAGCGGCAGTTGACCAAGTTCCCACCCGTCAGAGAGCCACAGCAGCACGGGCAATGTTAAAACGAAGGCTCCCCGCAGCAGGTTTGTGGCTACGAGCACTGCTTTTTTCGACCACCTATCGACATACACGCCCGCTGCGGCCCCGAACAGCACTGCGGGAATGGTAAAGGCGATCATGATTGCTGATACCCACCTGCTGATGGTTTGATCTGGCGCTTGAAAGCGGCTGGCCACCAGAGCGATCGTCAGTACGAGATAAACTTTATCTGCTAGTTGGGAAAAAACTTGCCCACTCCACAATGCTAGAAAATTTCGGTTTTTCAGAACTGGCAGAAATCCTGTTTCTTTTTCGGGAGTTTCGGCTAATGCTTCCGAGCTCTCCGCTGCTGGGTCTGCTGTTGCCAGCGGGGGGATTGCTTCGGGTTCTTGGCTTTTGCCGTTGCTTGACTCTGTTTCTGACGTTGTGGGATATTTATCCATTTCTGGGTCTTCGACGTTGCTCCATTGTCGATCGGTCAAGGCGGGTTCCGAGCGAAAATCGGGAAAATTTTCTCGTTCTTCCATTTTGTGGTGGGTCACAGCTAAAACAGATATTGTCAAATCAGAATCGGACAGTCGCATCATAGGATTTGGGGTCGCTCGCCTGGGAGGGTGGAGGTTGGGGGGATGGGGATTTCAAATTGAGGTTTTAACCCCTAAGTTTATTAATAATCTCGTAACTTTATCAAAGGAGTTGGGTCTAAAACCCCGTCCTTTTAGGACGGCTTTAATTTATTCCTAAAACTTCTGGCAATTCCAGTAATCGTAGTATACTGCAATAGTCGAGGTTAAACTCCTTTGCCATCGTGAAACGGGACATGAGACACACTTTTAGGCATAAACCGGGGGGCAAAGAGCGGCGAAAACTCTTTAAACAGCTAGAGGCTTAACACAGTCTCAAAACCAGAAAAACAAACTATTCTAGGCTTGTTAAGTAGGGTGGGGCACACCCAAACTCTAGGTCAGTATCCTAGTAAGCTTTTGGAGATAGACCCTCTGGGGTGGCTGCGAATCAGGCTCGTTAATTGGTGGAATTCTCACGGTTAAAAGGTTTGAGTATTGCCGAAAGGACGTAACACTTAAAGGTCAGTCGCTGAATTAAGAATCCCCTCGCCTTTAGGCAGGGGAGTGTCAACTCTATCTATTATCTGATGTCGCAACAATCTTGAGAATTTGCCTGAAATTGCCGGCAGGTTCGGCTATCCCCCAGGCTGGGGGTGCGATGTATGATCGTTCCTTCACCTATTTAAGTCAACACTCAAAATTTAAAACTCAAAACTCTCTAAGTAGGTATCGATCGAGCTTCCCGATCTAATCGTGCAACCTAAATGATACTGGGCATATTGCCGCAAAATATTTTCGACAGATACCCAAGTTGTTCGATCGGCAATCCCCTCTCCTAGTTCGGGACTAGCCAACTGTTGCAGCGCTGCTAATTCTTTAGCATTAATGTTGAAATTTGTCAAGTGTTTGCTGCCATTCGTTTGCCGGGAACGGGAGGCGGATTTGTACAAGCTACCGATTTCTGAAGAGAGTTCTGCCTCTAAATTAGCTAGTTCGGACAAGCTGAAGGTTCCCCCAGAGGGTATACTAAACCCGGTTTGCCAGTTCGGATCGCTGAAATTTGGGATGAGCGGGTGTCTGGTGGCGCAGCAGACTTGGACTTGGGGCGCCAGACCCGCTAAGGCTAGCAGGTGAAAAATGCCGTGGGTGAGGTGGGCGACAAGCACGGCGGCGGATTGGATTTCTGTGCGATCGGACAAACCCTCCAAACGGCTCAAATGTTCGCCCAGCAACCAAAAGAGTTCTTCTTGGGGTTCGTCGGAAAGGGCACTTGCGATCGCCAATTCGGCCAGATATTGCGCCGCTGCGAGTTTCCCGAGGTTGCGGCTCAAACCCGGATGGGATTGTACCGTGTCGGCTTGGGTAATTTTGTCGAGCGATCGGCCTTTGGCAATTAGCAATTCGTTGACAACAAATAATTCGCTTCTACCGCCAATGGTCGATCGCTGTTTGCGAACACCCGGTGCTACGGCTCGAATTAAGCCGAATTCCCGCGTCAAAACAGTCAGCACTCGATCGGATTCCCCGATCGGCGCACTCTTGAGATTGATTCCAGTTGCTTTGTAAGTTCGAGTCACTCGATTTTAGATTTTAGATTTTAGATTTACAAGGACAGTAGCAAAAACAGTCCGCGACGCAGAACTTTTATTAGATACTCGTTACCAGGATCTGCCTGGTAACGCAGATCCGGAGGCTCTGCCTCCTAATCCCAGCCGAGGCAGAGCCTCTAAATATGGGTTCCCAGGCAGAGCCTTGGAACCAGTTACTGACAACTGACAACTGACTAATGACTTTTATCTAAATTATCCCGCTCGCGGATTAATTCCGGGCCGCGGGAAGTCCCCAAACGAGTTGCACCAGCGACGATCAAATCTAAAGCTTGTTCGTGAGTGCGAATTCCGCCGGCCGCTTTAATCCCCATCCGTCCCTTCGTAACTTCCTTCAGCAGTCGCACATCCTCAACTTTCGCCGGACCAAAAAAGCCGGTGTTGGTTTTGATGTAGCTGGCGCCGGCTTCCATGCAAATCTCGGCCGCTAATTGTTTTTCGGCATCCGAAAGCAGCGAACTTTCGATAATTGCTTTGATGGTGAGATTGGTTTCTTCGCAAATTTGGGCTAATTCCCGGTGGAATTCGTCGATTTTGCCCGCTTTCAGCAATCCTAAATTAACAGAAACATCTAACTCTACCGCTCCATTATCTGCTGCTTCGAGGGCTTCATAGATCTTCGCAGTTGAAGTCGAAGCACCGGTGGGAAAACCTATGACAGTACAGACTTTCGGGCGCTTGCCGTGCAGCAGCTCAACTGCTTGTCGGACATAGGCGGGATACACGCAAACTGTGACAAAGCCAAATCTATCTGCTTGTTGGCAGCAGTTTTCTAATTGCTCTGGCGTGGCGGAGGGGTCGATCAGGCCGTAGTCGATAAAGGGGGCAATATCGATATCTGGCTGGTTTGCAGCCATTGTTTTTTTCTCTCGCTGGATAACTACTTTAGTATTATACAAAATAAACGGGATGCGGAAAACTTACGTTTCTTTCGGGCTGGAATTTATGCGAATCGAGGGACTTCATATCAATTCCGGTTGCACCGGAATTATTGTTGACTGTTGACTGTTGACTGTTGACTGTTAACTGTCAGTCTAAAAACTGAATGATAGTTGAGTATTGACTGTTGATTCGATTTTACAATTCCTCAGGTAGCGGAGTTGATATCAGTAAGCAAGTGTTCTTTGATATTCTATTTAAGCAATGCTCTGATAAAACTCTTGAGATAAAACTATTGAAAAAAAACCTACGATCGTTTTTGGTAAAAAGGAAGTGGTGACTTTACAGTTGATTGTCTAGTTTACCAAATTTGTATCGCTCATCTACTTCTTTATCTTGGCTTCATCATATAGCGGTTCTCAAAAAAGTGAGGTATGCTCTATGCCCTATGCCCTATTCCCTATGCCCTATGCCCTATGCCCATGAGTACCTCATCTTTCTGAGAAAGGCTATAGTTCACATTGAGAATACCGAGTTATTTGAACAAAACTCGCTGAACTAACCGATCGCCGATCGCTTCAGGAGGCAGAACTTCAACCGCTGCATTTAGCTGAACTGCCGCTTTGGGCATTCCATATACAACACAACTTTTCTCATCCTGAGCGATCGTGTGCCATCCCCGCGATCGCAAAATACTCATTCCCTCAGCACCGTCTTGTCCCATCCCAGTCAGTAAAACGGCGGTTGCCTTGTGGTTCCAGTATTGGGCAAGACTCTTAAAGAACACATTTACTGATGGGCGGTAGGGATAGTCAATCGGTTCTTTTGTGTAATGCAGAGTGAAATCAGAACGAAGACTGAGGTGATCATTTGTACCTGCAACTAAGACAATACCTTTCTCCAGCCGATCGCCAATTTTGGCTACTTTCACTGTCAAGGGTGTTTGTTGATTCAGCCAATCCACCAACCCCGCCGAAAACTGTTGATCGACATGTTGAATAATCGCAATAGCCGCACCGAAGTTTGCTGGTAGGCGGGAGAGAATAGTGGCTAGAGCTTTGGGGCCACCTGTTGAGGACCCGATCGCCACTAGGGGAGGGAGTAGGCTCGAAGGTGTAGAGAATGAAGTAAATTTTGAAGTTTGGGATTTTGGAGTTGAGGATTGAGATGATTTGCCAATTAGCTTACTAAGAGTCGCAATTTTTGTCAGTAGCGGTTGGGCAGACTCTGGACTTCCTGGGATTCCTAAGACGGGAGTGTTCACTGCATCACGGGCACCATGCCCCATTGCCTCAAACACCTTCCCGGCATTCTTTCCCACGCTTGCCGTCACAATCAGAATCACACAGGGAGACTGTTTCATGATCTGGCTGGTGGCTTCCACACCGTCCATGATTGGCATGAATAGATCCATCAAAATTAAGTCGGGGGTGTCTTTAGCGCAGTGGGCAACCGCATCTGCACCATCCCGTGCAATCCATGCCACTTCATAACCTGGAACGGTTAGCAGCACTCGCTTGAGGGCTTCCACTGCCATAGCCATATCATTGACAATCGCAATTCTCATTATAACTACAGGCATTATTTGAGCGTGGATGTATCCACTGTAAATGTTTCCCCAGGAAAATCCAAGCTTTTAACCTTAATCCTTAGCCAATTTGATCAGTTTGCTATTTGCCAATTAAGTCAACGATCGCATTGACAAGTGTGTCGTCATGAAAGCTGCTTTTAGCGATGTAATAGTCTGCCCCAGCTTCCATACCCTGAATGCGATCGTCTTCGCGATCGCGGTATGACACAATAATCACCGGAAGCAAATGGAATTTGGGATGGTCTTTGATTTGTTTGACAAGTTCAATGCCATTCATGCGAGGCATATCGATGTCGCTCAATACAAGGTCGTAATGATTGCTCCGAATGGCTATCCAAGCATCCATTCCGTTTACGGCAACATCCACATCGTAGCCTCGATTTTGCAGTAGCTTTCGGGTCATTTCGCGCACAGTAATGGAATCATCCACAACTAAAAGGCGTTTTTGATTATCTCTTTTTTTTGTTTTATTCACGTCAACAAATCTCAATTGACCACTGTTGAGCATATTGTCAATGGATCGCACCAAATCGGAAACATCCACAATTAAAACAGGCAAGCCATTATCCATTAGAGCAGAGGCACTAATATCCCGAACTTTACCCAAACGCGGATCAAGTGGACGCACCACTAAATCCCGTTCACCTATAAACTGGTCTACAACCAAGCCATAAGCGTTGGATTGATCGCTGAGTACAACTATACAGAGTGCATCATCAGAGGATAAAGCCTCCGGTAAATCCAAAATATGGTGAGCAGCAATCAACCCAATATTTTGATCATCTTTAGTGAAATATTGACGACCTTCCACAACATGAATGTCCGATTTGTCAAGTTTGACTATCTGATCCACCCGTGCCAGAGGAAAGGCATAAGGTTCATTAGAAATCTCGACAATTAGCGTCCTGACAACCGAGAGCGTTAGAGGAAGTTGAAAGTGAAAATTAGTACCCTTTCGGAATTGAGATGTGGCACGAATCGTTCCACCAACCTCTTGCACCATACTTTTTGCAATATCTAATCCCACACCACGACCTGAAATTTCAGTTACCTGTTCGGCTGTAGAAAATCCAGGTAAAAACAGAAACTCGATGATTTCAGCTTCAGTAAGTTGAGCAGCCGTTGTGGGTGAAGCTAAATTCTGATCAATAATCTTTTGGCGCATCCGATCGGGATCAATTCCTCTGCCGTCATCGGAAATGGTAATTGCCAGCATACCGCCACGATGAAATGATTCTAGACGAACTGTTCCCACCATCGGTTTGCCTGCTGCCACTCGTTCTGCGGGGGATTCGATTCCGTGATCGACCGCATTGCGAATCATGTGAGTCAGGGGTGCTTCCAGTTTTTTGAGGATATCACGATCGACCTGGGTTGACTGACCGACAATCTCTAGCTTGACCTGCTTATTCAATCGTCGTGCTAGGTCACGAACCATGCGAGGAAAGCCTTGTACTCCATCAACAAATGGACGCATGTGGGAGGCAATCACTTCTCGGTAAAGGCGATCGCTCAAGTTCGTTGTGCGACGAGCATATAGTTCTAGTTCACCCAAGCGATCAGTGAGAATTTCCCGACATTGTTGGGCTTTACGTCGAGCCGTGTCCAGAACTTCCTGGCTTTCTGAATTAATTGGAGTGTTTGCTAATGTGGTATGAATTGTTTCCAGAAGTCTGGCAAGCTCTAATTGACGAGCTTTGAGCATGGTAAAAGAATCTGCAAAAGGTTGCAGCCAATTTGCCTCAACCAGCGATTCACCCGCCAACCCCATAATCCGGTTCAAATTTTCTGCCGTGACTCGCACCACCCTATCCGTTGGGATGGCGATCGTTTCAACCGTGGCAATTTCCTGACCAGCGCTTTGGATCAGCGCTGAGTTTTGATCGAGTGGAACCAAGGACGTTGCTCGACGATCGCTAAAATCTGGAGGTAGCAGAGCCGCGATCGCAGCATAACAGATATCAAACTCTCCACCTTTTTGGGCTAACCATTCAAGTAGCTCAACTTCACTGACCTCACTAAGCGCTTGCAGCAAATCAACGCCTTGCAGTAACACATCAATCTGGTCTGAGCCTAACGTAATGATCTGGCTCTGCGCTGCCACAAAACAATCTTCCATCCAGTGCGCCAGATTAACGACGGCATCTAGAGAAACAATCCCAGCCGCACCTTTAATCGAGTGAGCTCCCCGCATCAGCGTTTCCAGTGCCTGATCTGATTGGGGGTTAGCTTCTAGGGTCAGCAGTCCCTGATTCAGAATAGAGATTTGGGTCTCAATTTCCTGACGAAATAGCTCCAGCATGGAATCATCGCTCATAGTCAAAAAACCTTGTGGTTTAGGGTGTAAAACAATAGTTCGGAGTCCAAAAAATTCAGCTTCTTGTCTTGCCAGGTAACGACCCCTTTGGTGTAAGCTTCCGATGCTTTGGAAATGATCACCGGAGCATCTTTGAACTCATTGAGATGGAAGCGGTAGGTTCCATGAACCTCATCTACCGGAAAGACCCATTTATTCTCATTTCTTCCAGCAACAATCATGCGTTGCGGATTAATCGTATTAGAAAAATCTGCTGATTCTACAACAGGCTCTAGACCGAGTAAGTCTCTGAGCGAAATACAGAGCAGCGTTTCACCCCGAATGTTGATCAACCCCAAAAATACAGAGTTACTGCGGTGAGGGACGGTATGAATAAGGTAAGGCGGAGTCACTTCTTGCAGGATGTTGACCGGCAATGCTAATCGTTCGTTACCGAGCCGAAAAATGATCACAGAAAGGGTATCTGTGGCACGAACTAGCGTCCCTTCTCCCGCTCCAACCTGCTGTGTGGAAGCTTCTGATAAGATATCTGTCCATTCTTTGAGATACTCAGGTGGAGTATTTCGCTCTAGCAAGCTGCGTCCGGCAGCAGAGTAAACCTTGCAGTTGTGGCAGTGGATAACGGTCTTCAGTTCGCCACAGGTGCGATCGCCCATTACCCCAATCTGATTCCAGCAATCGTTCAGGGTTGACTGGTCAAATTCAGAATCGTCTGGTATGGATACCGTATTTAAATAACTTGCCATTGTTCAATTTCTTAATTTTCAACTTTTACGCCATCACTTTGAATCGAGCAATCTCTGTCTTTAAGCTATGGGCAGCTTCGTCAAGCTGTTCTAAGGCATAATTGGTTTCTCGCAACGAGCCTGCTGTCTGCTGAGAAGCTTGGCTCAGATGCTCCATCGCTTCACTAATTTGCTGCGCGCCCTGGGATTGTTCCTCTACGCTCTGACTTACCTGCTCAAAGCGTGGAGTCAATCCCTGTACCTGCTGAATGACTTGGGCAACTTGTTCGCTAATCTTGCTGACATCTTCGACGCTATCAACAACTGACTTCGTAAACTTATCCATCTCTATCACACCAATAGAAACTGCCGATTGCATCTCCTTAATCATTTGCTCAATTTCTAGAGTTGCAACAGCAGTCTGATCGGCTAACCGTCGAATTTCCCGCGCCACAACCGCAAAACCTGCGCCGTATTCTCCGGCTCTCTCGGCTTCCAGTGCTGCATTGAGCGAAAGTAAGTTGGTTTGATCTGCCACAACCGTGATAGTTGTCACCACTCTGCTGATATTGTTAGCTCGTTTGTCCATGATTTCCAGCTTGGAGGAAATTACCTGAGTAGCTTCTAGCAACTGGCGCATCACAGCATCGATGTGGTTCAGATTGTCTTGACTGTTGCCTGCTGCCACTGTTGTCTGTTCAGCCATTGCCGCAACGTGCTCCATTGTTTTCACCAATTGCCTTGATGTCGCGGCAATTTGATGAGCCGTTGCATTCACTTCATTCGTTGAAGCAACCTGTTCTGAAACCGTTGCTTCCAGGTTTCTTCCAGACGCCGTAATTTGGTCGGCAGAACTGGTGATTTGATTACCTGACTTTTGAATGCGGTTGACTAGGGCATTCAGGTCTTTGTTCATGGTGTAAAAGGCATTCTGCAATTGACCAACTTCATCTTCCTGGTCAGCGAGGGAAATTTGGCTGGTTAAGTCTCCGGCTGAAATCTTTTGGGCAATGTCAACGACTCCTGCTATTTTGGCTCCTAGAGGTTTGGCGATCGTATTGCTAAAGAAAATGCCAAATAAGATGGCAGTTCCCGGACCGATCATGATTGCCACAAATGCCCAAAATCCGACTTGAGAAACATCTTTCGCCGATACACGTTCTGTTTCCGCTGTCAAATCCTGATTCATTTTCAACACCTCCAAAAGTTTATTGGTGGCGTCTGTGAAGGGTTGACGGTTTACCTGAACTTGCTTCTCAAGCTCTTTGTAGGCAGCGATCGCCGCACCAGCATTCCCCGCTGAATTTTCAAATAGATTGAAAACTCCCAGTCTCTCGAACTGAAGATTACGCCTCAAAAATTCCTCATGGGCTTTCTTCCACGCATCCCACTTGTCCACAAAGTCTTTATATGCCTTCTGTTCAGCGTCCGACTTAGGAGTTGCTTCGTACTGCTGAAACCCCTCCTGAATTTGCTTCCAGGCGTTATCCATGCGATCGATTTCTGCCTGTCGCATATTCTTACTTAGATTGATATCCAGCAAGCCCCGTTCTGACGACTCAATCTGGGTTTGTCCTTCGTTGATTTTCCACAAACCGGAGATGCTAGGCACACTATTGTTGGCTAGGGTGTCGATGTGCTTACTCAAGCGAGAACTGCCACTTAGACCCACCAACGCCACAATCAGCACCAAAAGCCCCATGAACATGAACGCGAAGATGAGGCGTGCCTGCATGGATAGATTTTTGAACATATCAGGTTTCCCCTTCTAAGCTTCTGTTTTGAGACTGTGCTGCAAGCGCTGAATTCGCTGCTGAATGATTTTTGCCCCTACTGTATCGCCTTGATTTTCCTTCAATAAGGCGAGGTGAACTAACGCTTCATAAGAGGTTGGCTCCAAGTATATAGCACGTTGAAAACATCGCTCTGCTTGGGCATTCTGCTGGTGGGCCTGATACAGCTCTCCCAAGAGAGTGTAGGCAGCCGCACTCGTTGGGTGATGAACAAGATACGAGTTACAAAGGGTGAGTGCTTCTGCATCTCGCCCGTCATCCGCTAACTTTTTCACTGTTTGTAAATCAAGAGACGATGTGGGTTCAGGGCTTAAATCCTTTGAACTTGCAGATAAATCAGATTCTTTGATTTGCTGAGTGTCTGGCGCAGAGTAATTTTTCACCCCTAAAGATTGCTTGGCAATGGTTTGAGGAGTTATTAGTTGAGATGGCACTTGTGTCAGTTGAGTAATATTGAGGGGTGCCCGTTGGGTCAGCGAGGGTTTCGACTTTCGATAAGCAAATGTGAAAGGCTGACGGACAGAGGTGTACTGGTCTGCGACAATTTTTCCAGTGTCAGAGGCTCCAACAAACAGTAACCCTCCTGGTATGAGTAGGCGATCGATCGCTGCTAATACCTGTGAGCAAACTTCTGATTTTAGGTATATCAACAAGTTGCGGCAGAAGATGATGTCGTATTGCTTTTGAATGAGTGTAAGGGAGGTCATCACATTCCCCTGCTGAAAATTGACGAGTCCCCTAACGGGCTGGCATAGTTCGTAGCCGTCCGCCGTTTGCTGAAAGTAGCGCTCTCGCCCTGTCCAAGCATCGCCGCGAAAGGAGTTTTTGGTGTAGACTCCGTGCTTTGCCTTTGCCAGAGATCGATGACTAATGTCGATCGCATCGATCGCGAACTGTTTCGGAAGCAGACCCGCTTCTAGTAGGGCGATCGCCAGTGAATAAGGTTCTTCGCCAGTCGAGCATGGAACACTCAGCAGTTGGAGCGGATTGCGGTTTGGCGACCGCAGCCATTCCGAGGTGACGTAGGTTTTCAGGTAATCAAACGGTTTGCCATCCCGGAAAAACCAGGTTTCCGGCACGATCAGTAGTTCGATCAGCTCCTGTAATTCTGAAGCGGAGGTTTTTAAGCGTGCCCAATAGCTCTCCAGGTCAGGCAATTTACAGCCGACTCGACGATTTTCGGCTGCTCTGGCAATCCAGTTAGAGCCAATTGAATCGGGGTCTAAGCCTATAGTTTGGCTCAGTAATGTCGCGATCGCAGATAGTACCATTTTTAAGCCTAAGCGGTTTTGAATCGAGCAATTTCCGATCGTAATCCATGTGCCGCCCCATCAAGCTGCCCTAAAGCACTGTTCGTCTCCCGTAAAGCGTCCACCGTCTGCTGAGATGCTTGAGTCAAATACCCCATCGCTTCACTAATCTGTTGTGATCCCATCGATTGCTCCTCAATGCTCTGGCTCACCTGCTCAAAGCGTGGCGTTAATCCTTGCACCTGCTGGATTACCTGAGCAATCTGATCGCTAATCTTGCTGACATCGGCAACGCTATCAACAACAGATTTATTAAACTTATCCATTTCCATTACGCCAGTAGAAACTGCCGACTGCATCTCTTTGATCATCTGGGCAATTTCCAGAGTGGCGACGGCGGTTTGGTCAGCCAATCGGCGGATCTCCCGTGCTACAACCGCGAAACCCGCCCCGTATTCTCCAGCTTTTTCTGCCTCGATTGCCGCATTTAGCGACAGCAGGTTGGTCTGATCGGCAACCTTATTAATGGTCGTCACAACACTGTTAATGTTGTTTGCCTTTTCATTCATCACCCCAAGTTTGGTCGCAATCGAGGTGGTAGCAGCCGAAAGTTGGCGCATCACCGTTTCCATCCGGTTCAGGTCATTTTGACTGGTACCAGCAGCCATTGCTGTAGACTGCGCCATCAGCGCAACCTGCTCCATCACCTTGACTAGCTCTCTAGAAGTGGCGGCAATCTGCTGCGAGGTTGCACTCACTTCATTGGTTGAAGCTAGTTGTTCTGTAACAGTGGCTTCTAACTCTTTACCGGCTGCTGCAATCTGAGTTGCGGAAGTGCCGATCTGCACTCCAGACTTTTGCATCTGGAGAATTAGCGAGTTCAGATTTTTGGACATATTGTGAAACGCGGTCATTAATTGCCCAATTTCGCTACCATCTGGATTCGACTCAATTGTTTGTTGTAAATTTCCATCAGCAATCTGCTCTGCTGCTTGCACCACTCTTGGAAGCTGTCGTCGAATGGGCAAAGCAACCCACAAGCCAATCGCTACGGTTGCCAGCAGCGTCAACAGTGTTCCCAGAATAATCACTAAGGTCTCAAAATTCTTGGCTTGCTCGCCCTCTTGTAGATTCTGATTGAGTCGATCCCCAAGGATTGTGGCGGCTTGAGTGCGTAATTCTTCAAGTTTGCCAAGCCGAGGCTTTGAAAGTTCCTGTTTTGCCTCGTCCAGTTTATTAGCATCAACGAGAGGATAAACACCCGCCGCAACGCGATCGTCCTCTTCACCAAGCTGAATCATCTCGTTAATCACCGTGCGAGCCTGCGAATCACTAACGTTTGCTAAATTTTGCTTCTTCTGAAGCATGGCTTTTCGAGCTTCATCGTAAGTCTTTCGGTAAGACTGGTCTTTAGGATAGAGCGCATACCCTCGAGTAGTACCAATGATTTTAGCGACATGGTAAGCAAACTCATTCGTATTTTCATAAGCGTCAGAAAGCCGCCTTGAGTCTTCTTGCACTTTGATTAAGTGGGCAGTGCTTGAATACAGGATTATTCCCAGCACAATCAGGAAAATAATTGGAAGCGAGAAGCCCAGTATTAGACGGTTAATAATTTTGTTCAACATATTCTCCATTAACACTCATTTTGATTAAGTTTATTCACCCATCAGCAAGTAATTATGTCGCTCATCGCTGAAAAGTCGCTCAAGCTGGACACATTGAATAATCCGTTTTTCATCGACAATCGTACCGCTTAAGTAGGGTGCTTCCTCAACCCGAATGCTGGAATCCCTAATATCTTTGTTTGATATACTTAGGGTCTCCGTCACCCGCTCTGCCATCAACCCTACATATTGTAGCGATTCGTTTGGGCGGGGATATTTGACGATCATGATGCGGGTACTGAGGTGCGATCGACTCGGTGTACCTTGGATCAAATGGCACAGGTCGATCACTGGCAAAACAACTCCCCGGTAGTTAAATAAACCAGCCACGTATTCTGGTACGTGCTGCACCTTTCTGAGACTGACTCGTGGAATTACCTCAACAATGTACGAACTGTCGATCGCGTAGAGGTCTTTCCCAGCATAGAAGAGGAGAATTAGCACTTGTAATGATAAGTTTTTATTAGGATGACTGAAGATTTTTAGACTAAAAACTGGTTCAAGGTTAGCACAGGATTGCCAAAGGATCAAAAACTAAATTATTCCTAATCTTTTCAGTATTTACGTTTATATCTAACCCACGATCGCCGCCTAAGAAATGACAACAATATTAAGAACAAAGAATGAGCCAGCAACTGCAAACAAAGTACCCACAAAAATGCCTATTCGATCGCTAAAATCTTCATACAACAGCAGCAGTGCCATTATTGAGAGTGCAACAGCCGCATAAACTCCAATCGCAAGTTTAAAGAAGCTAACTTTACTCTGGCGGTTGATTGTAACTGAAATAACTAAGCGCGATCGGTAATCCAGTTGTAATCTTGTTAATTAACCTCCGATCTTACCACCTAACGATTCATTCTTGCAGAAAATTTATTAATTGCCGATCAACCTATGATCGCCGCATAGGAGATGACGATCGCGTTCAGAACGATAAACGAAATTGTAAAGACGCGAAACAAAAGATGGTCTACCCACATTGCCTGCTTTGCTTGCCCTCCTTCTGTTGTTAATCGGGAAAAAACGGTGGCAAGAGCGCTTGCAAAGACATAGACGATCGCGACAATATGAATTTGATCGACCAGCGTCAGGCTCTCCGTGCGCCCCAAAACCGACTCTGATGCCCGCATATTGACCAATGCCGAAAACAAACAACCCACCAGTAAACTCGTCCGGGCACTAACCAAACTAGGCTGTCCAGTTTCATAGAAGAAAGATAGCATCGCCACAGCGAAAGCGACGTACACCCCGGTAGTCAGCTTAAAAAAGCTTGCATATTTGACCCGCTGGATTGGGATCGAAACAGTCAGACGAGAGTAGACCCCTTTTGTAGCAACTAGCTCTGGGTCGCCAAAAGTTGTCTGGTAAGCAATGTTTTCCTCTTGGATAGTGAAATTCGTAATCTTCCATCCTCCTAGCTTCAGATCGCGCTGGTAACCAGAGTTCTTAAAATCAGGTGTATAAACAAATCCGGAGGCATCTTGAACGGCTTCTTCTAAATAAATTTTTAGGGTATGGCGGTCGAACGGATAGTTCTGGACATCCCAGCTATGATACAAAACAGCGCTAATCTCACGCTGAGACCAGTAGACATTTCTTTTTGTAGAAAATGAGCCAGAGCGGTTTTCCTTTTGGAGTGTACTGTTGCTGATAGTCTCAGACTCTAAAGAGTCAATAATCTCCATACTCTCCAGAGGGTTTAGATCTTGGGAAGGGCAGACACTCCATACCCAAAAGTTAGCTGTAAATGATTTGTCTGCAAACTTAAAACCCCGTAAAGACGTAATGTAAATCCCCACCTGACAAGTTTGAGGAGATTTAACAGGTGCTGCTAAAACGGCTGGAATTTGTATAAGTAGCCATGCGCTGATACCCAGGAACAAAATAGCGACAAATTTACAAGTCTTTGAGCGCACAACCATGACCCCACTTAAGAGTAAGCTGCAATACATAGTAGCAATCTCAAGGCTGCAATCAATGTGTTTAGTGACACCCCGAATTGTAGATAAAAGTAAATGGCTCAGTATCACCCCACAATGATAGCATAGGCGATCGCAATTACATTAAACACGACAAACGAGAGGGTGAATAGCCTAAAGAAAACGCGACGATCGAGCTCCATTGCCAGCTTTTTTTTACCACTTTCAGAAGTGAGTCGAGAGTAGACCGACACAACGCCAGTACCAAAAACATAGAGAATGGTGACAATGTGAATCTGATCTACTAGGGTTAAGTCCTCAGTGCGCCCCAAGACGGATTCCTGTATCCGCATATTCAGTAACACCGCAAACAATGCGCCGATATAGATTGCCCTTCTAGGACTTGCTAGACTTGTCTGATCGGAGTCATAGAAGAAAGACAGCATGGCAACTGCGAAGGCAATGTAAACCCCAATCGTGAGCTTTAAAAAACTGAATAATTTAACCCGTTTAATGTCAATTGAGATTACCAATCGAGAGTAGCTGTCCTGTGGTACAACCAGCTCTGGATTACCAAAAGTTGAGGCATAAAAAACTTTTTGTTCTGCAATTTTGAATCTGGTAATTTTCCATCCGTCTAAAGCCATCTTTGTTTGATACCCAGAGTTATCAAAATCGGGAGTATAAACGAACTGCGATGAATTTTTGCCGGTTTCCTCAAGCGCGATCGTTAAGGTGTGGCGATCGAAGGGAAAATTGCTAACGTTCCAGCTTTGATAGAGAGTTGCCCGGAGCTTACGCCCTGACCAGTAAACGTCCTCGTTGGGATAAAACCACTTAGGCAGATCCTTACGCTTAAAAGTGCTGTCATAAGATGCTTTGAAGTGTTTAAAGTCTTCAACATTCAGAACCTTCATACTTTTCAGAGGCTGCAACTCCTTAGAGGGACAGACACTCCACAAGTAGAAATTTGAACTAAATCTTTTCTCCGGTAAATTTAAGTCATGCAGAGATGCAACATAAACCCCAACCCTACAAGTTTGAGGCGATGTAACCGTCTCCGCTAAAACCTCAGACGCTTCAACAAATGACCACACAATAATAATCAGGACTAGACTAATAAACAGCCTACAAATGGTTAGCAGCAGAGACGAAAGTCTTACAAGCATAAAGTGATTTGAGAGGAACCCAGAAGGCGTGCAAATTCAACCTATACTTTAGCAACAAGGCTAAAATATCAATTCAGTAGCGGGCAACTAAGAATCGGTTCTGGGCAACTTCAACCCAAACGTGTGGATGACATAAATCAGGCGATCGCTGGAAAGGTCGGTATTCAAAAAGCGAACTACCCCTTTGTGTGTTTCTCTTCCAGCAGATGAACGGGCGCAGCGGGTGCTTGAAGCTCTAACCAACATCAATGTTGAACGTCAGGGGCTTTTTGAGTCTGTTCGGCTCGTTGAACCCAGAATCTAAGTCGCAGAGAGCGCTGAGAGTCTCAAGTACCACCTTCAGAAATCCTTTACTCTATCAACCTTTCTCTGGGCCTCGGCGGGCAAAAATGCGCTCCTTCGCTGCTGCCAGTACCTCTTCTAGCGCTTCGTGGAGCGAATCGAGAAAAAAAATATTTTTGTATCTGCCTTTAGATACATTTTTTATCTTTCTTTGGGTATACTTTGTTAAAAGGAGTTGCGGTAGAGCCTGCGTCAGCTACGCTAGGGCAGAGGCTGCTAGGGGCTACTGTTTTTACTCTGATTAGTGCTTTAAAAATATAAAAGCCAGTGCTAAGCATGAATCATTTAGAACTCGAACAAGAAATTGGGAAAATGGCTATAGCGATGATGAGTCGCAATAGCTTAATTGGTAAAGATTTGATTGCGGATCTCAGAGGGCGGCTGTCTGTTGACAGTGTAGCTGCTTTGATGATTGTCAGTATGGAGCGTTTGATTTGGTCTGACTGCGAGTCCGTGATCTGGAGTTTGAGTTATTTGATTCCTGCTGACGTGATGGAGGAAATTCGCCGGATTACTGCGCTGATTGTTTGCCAGCGGTTGATGGGCAAGGGTTTTGTGCTGGGGAAGGATTTTAGTATTGATGCTGGAGGCAGCCTGCTGTTGAGTGAGAATGCTAAAACAGCGGTTGTGGTTGCTTGAATTGGGCAAGCAGAAGTTGGAGCCATCGCACTATGAGATTTGCAGTTGGACTTTGGGCGCCCTAGCACTCTTTGTGTAACTGCAAACCTAATTCGGGATGCGGTAATAGTTGGGTGATTCACGCCCAGAAGAGATTCCTAGCAGCTCCCAATAGCGATGAGTGCGGTTACCTAAAAACTATTTTTCCAGGGTAAAATAGTTTGTTTCGCTAGACAATGGTTGAGTTTGTTAATGGTGGTTTGTACGGGCGATCGCCCTGTATCAAATTTTTCAGAGTTTTAGTGGAATTACAGTTTTACTCGGCTATAATTTCAGGTAGAATCATCCCTAAGATAGATACAAAATATTATGAACTTAATTCAAAACTTGGAAGCGGCTTGGTATTACCACCTGGGTTCGCGCCACCTCGAAGCTAACGACGATCATGCAGCTCTGGCGAACTTTAACAAAGCTGTAAATTTACAACCCGATCATTATAAGGCTTGGTTCGGGCGAGGCATGGCTTTGGGGAACTTAGAACGGCACTTAGAGGCGTTGAAGAGTTTTGATCAGGCCTTGGCGGTGCAGCCGAATGCGAGCTTTGGCTGGCACAACCGGGCTATTGCTTTAGGAAAGTTGGGTCAGCGCTTGGAGGCTCTCAACAGTTTTGACAGGGCTTTGGAGTTCAACCCCTGCGCGGCGAGTATTTGGCACAACCGGGGACTGACGCTGATCGATATGGGGCTTTACGATAAGGCGGTTCAGAGTTTCGATCGCTCTTTAAATTTGCACCCGGAGGCTGCTTGGGCGTGGTACAACCGAGGTAATGCTCTGTTGGAACTCAAGCTTTACTATCTGGCACTCAACAGTTTTGACAGGGCGATCGAGTTTAACCCAGACGACTCGAAGGCTTGGTACAATCGCGGTATAGCTGCCAACTCAATGGGGCTTTACAAACAAGCAGTGGCTAGTTTTACTCGATCGCTCGCTCTGAAACCGGGCAGAGCCGAAGCTGTGGGCGAACGCAGAGTTGCTTTGGGCAAATTAGTAGGTTTAAATAACAGAAATGCCAAGTTCACTCCCACATCTGAGTGTCCGTTGGAAGATTATTTGATTTGGTACAACCGGGGTGTGGAATTGGCGCGAAAAGGCTGCTACTCCGAGGCGATTGCTTGCTACGAAATAGTCTTAGAAATAAATCCTGATTTTGCTAATGCTTTTTACAATAAAGCTTGCTGTTATGCGCTACTGGGATTTGCTGATTTGGCCCTGGACAATTTGCAGCGGGCTGTGGAGTTGATCCCTACTTTATACCGAGAACTAGCTTTAGCTGACCCGGATTTAAGCTGCATTTGGAAACAAGAACGTTTTGAAGCGCTGATCCAAGGTTGATTTTAAGCAAAAAACAGCTCGCCCGATCGGGCGAGCTGTTGTAATTCGGCGGCGCTAATTCGATCGCGCGACAGTATTTTTGCCATCTTTAATTTAGCTATCGCACTGAAACTGTGATCGAGGGCTTGATCGGTCTGTTGGCAACTACGATCACCCGGTAGATTCCAGACTCGGGGAGTTGAGCAAAAGTTTGACCTTCGCCTTGATCCAGGAGTTCTCCCGACGGAGATTCGATCGCCAGATCTAGATTTTTGTTGCTAGCAGTTACCATGATTGTCTGTCCCTGCTTACCTGGAACCGTGATGGGCTGGATTTGGTAGCCGGACATTTTGAGTTTGATTGTGGCTTCTTTTTCCCTGAATGCTATAGGAATTGCGCGATCTGGCCTATAAGTCCACTTGGCGTTAAAGTCGCGTCCGAGTACAAAGCTGCTGGTTTCACCTTTCGGGGTAACTCGCACGCGGTAGATGCCGGACTCTGGCAACTGGCCGATCCACTGATTGTCTGTTTTTTCAATAACCCCCATATTTTCACCCTTGGGACTGTACAGTTCGGCTGTCAGTTGTCCCGCCCACAGCGAGAGAGTGAGTTCCCGCCCTTTGACGCCTTCAAAAATATAGGTGGTGGGTTGGTTGATGGTTTCTCGAATTTCCGAGCTTGACATTCGCTTGATCGGTTCGAGGTTAGGAACTGATTCAGAAGTAGCAGGTTTGTTAAAGGTTTCTGTAATTTCCGAGGCAGCCATCCGCTCGCTCGGTGCAATTTTTGGGGCTACAGGGCTGGCAAATACGGATTTTACCGTCATCATGAGTAGCATTCCAGTCAGTAAAATTAATTTTTTCATGTCGCACTTCCGATTGGTAATGAGTTGTATATGGTTACTTGTGTTTGCCTGTTTTCACCGGATCTCATCTGGCGATCGGCTATAGCAGTATGGAGGATACAGCTAAATATCCCGTACTTGCACAAAAGCTGCTGGTAGCCAATTGGCAGTGCGGGAGCTCTCGTAGTAGCCTGCGTTTGTCGGGACATTTCAATGATACTGCTTAGGCATAATATCATCCGAGAATATTACTAATTTGCTCGAGGAAAATTCAAGCTTTCTCCGAGGATATTACTAAAAAATGCCCACACCCAAAAAACGCGGTGTCAAGGCTCTGGGAGTAGCGTTGCTACTAGAAAACGGCTAGCACCAGCAAGGGGTGACGGCCCCTACTGTTACTTAGGTTTGGACGATCGCCTAATTATGTAGGGGCATACACACCGCACCTTACCATATTCGTAGCGTGTCAAACCACTTTTTGCGTAAGTTTTGATCTTGTAGGGTTTGTCGGGACGGATGCGAGTTAGTATCTCTGATATAAACGAGTTTACCAGTGCCAAACCCGCCCGACCACACGGTTGATTTGTACTACGAACCTGACAGGATTTTGAGGTAAGCTTGTACTGTGTTGAACAAGCCCATTTCTAGCGCTTCCGCAATTAAAGCATGACCGATTGATACTTCTAGTATATCAGGAATCGAGCAAAATTTAGCTAGGTTTTGCAAATTTAGATCGTGTCCGGCATTGACTCCCAAACCTGCTGATTGAGCCGCTTTAGCTGCCAACACATATTGTTGAAAAATAAATTCTACTTTACCTTCGCGAAAAGCAGTTGCGTAGGGTTCCGTGTACAGTTCTACTCTGTCTGCTCCAACTTCTTTTGCTAGTGGCATGAGAGCTGCATCTGCGTCCATAAACAGACTGACTCTGATGCCGTTGTCTTTTAATTTTTGAATAATTGGTAAGAGCCGATCGCGATTTTTGGGAATATTCCAACCGCTATCGGATGTTAGCACGTCGGGAGCGTCCGGCACCAAGGTGCACTGAGCCGGTTTTACATCGCAAACTATATCCATAAATGGCGGCTGAAACGGATTTCCTTCGATGTTGAACTCGACGGTTAGCATTTTTGCTAATTCGTAAACATCGGCAGCTTTGATGTGCCTTTCGTCGGGGCGGGGATGGACTGTAACGCCGTGGGCTCCGGCGGCAATTACTGTTTTTGCAGCTTCGGTAACGCTGGGTATACCGATGTTTCGAGAGTTTCGGAGGAGGGCGATTCTGTTGATGTTAACGCTGAGTTTAGTCATGGGATGTTAATCTTTAAGGTTGATGCTACTATATTAATCGCTTTCGGTACGAAACATTGAGCCTATTGCGGTACTTTTAGGGTATTCTCAGAGTAAAAGTTAGCTTCTGCAAGCGGTAAAGTTTCTGCAAAAAAAGCCTCAGCTATTTGCTGTTTTGCAGCCAAATCTTCAAGGTTGGCAATGCAGAAAAGCGGTGCGACGCGCTCGACTATTGCGGGCGGAAAGTCTCGGCTAAAATATTTGAGTTCAAAGTCGTATCTGTGGGGACGGTAAATCATTCCCAGCAGTTCGACTAATGGTAGAAGCGTCCAATCGTGATAGTTGCCGATCGCATCTACTAAATGTCCGCGATAAATCTCTTTTTTTACCAGAGGTTGCAGCAAATCGAAACGGATTTTAATTTCGTTGAATCTGGCTAGCATTTGGGAAAAATGCTTGTTTGTATCCAAATGAGGAGGTACAATTAGATTAGCTTTATCAAAGGCGATTGGCACTTTACCGTGTCTCTCTATTTCCAGAAAATCGTTGCGGCTGCTGCGCCGGAAAACAGCAAAATCAATTAGCAAAAACGGCGGGGTTTCTTTGAGCCGCCAGAAGCACTGCGACTGACCGTGCCAAGCGGGTTCTGGAACTCGATACTTGAGTTCGATTTCGCCAATTTCTGCGATGGCTTTTTCAACAATATCAAAGGTTTGTTGCACGCAGTTATCTTCAACCACAACGGCAATATCGAGGTCTGACCACTCGTCGGTGTATCCGTGGGCTGCTGAACCTCCTTGCCACAAACCGAGAACAAAATCTAAAGGTTGTAAGGTTGAAACAATCTTTTCGAGGATGATTTCTCTCATGGAATCAAGCTATACTGTTTGTTTGGATTGTAGCGCCACTTCTGTAAAAGCCGTTTAAAGCAAAGCGCAATTGAAGAACTATTTAAAAGTCATAATTCAGGAGTCATATTAAGTAATTATAATTCAGGAATTATAATTACTACTAAATTTTTTGTTCTCCGGGAAAATTCAGCATAAATTCTGAATCCTGACCCCTGAATTCTTTATTGATAAAATCCGCAGCACAAGGGGCGAGCAGCAATAACTGCTATGCGTTGTGTCCCTCAAATAGGAATGATACATATAGCAATCTTAAATGAGTTGTAAATCTTTTACCCCACCCCAACCCTCCCCTTACTAAGGGGAGGGAGTAAGAAGTTCACAAATGATTTAGGATTGCTATAGGATTTACTGTCTGTTTTCTAGTTTAGCAATTTTGCAGCGGTCATCTCGAATTTATTGATAATTGTTTAAGCTGTGGGTATCAATAACAGTTTGGATCTGGCACCAACTAAAATCATTCCTGAAGAACTTGTTCCAGTTGGGGCGATCGGCAAAATGCTGCCCAATCGCACTCCCGACAACTGCTTTGCTGAAGCAGAAGAGCGTGCAACTTTAACCCTAACAATGGTGTTGAGCTTAAAGAAGATTCCGGTTGCGGATGCTCTCGATCGCGTTGCGAGCCGCATAACCTATGTTTGGGTCTTGATCGTATAGTACAGAAGTGAGCGGTGCGATCGCCCGTGCATCCCCACACTTGTTCAAAGCTTCAACAGCATTCCGCCGCACGTTTTTATTCTGATCCTTGAGGGCCTCAAACAGGGGCAGTAAGGCAGGCTCGCCCAGCTTGACCAAAGACTCAAGGGCAGCATCATTGCCGTAATCTCTATCCTGGAAGGTTTCGATTAGCGGCCCGACAGCCCGTGCATCCCCAAGATTGCCCAAAGCCGTAGCAGCACTTTCGTCTATTCGCGAACCTTTATGTTTAAGCAGCGGAATGAGCGGCTCGACTGCACTGAGATCGCCCAGATTACCTAAAGCCTCCACGGCGTAAAAACGTACCAGGGAACTACTATCAGAGAGGGCATCAAGCAACGGTAAAAGCGATCGGCGATCGCCAAGCTTTCCCAAAGCTTGAGCCGCCGCCCTTCGCACCCCTTCATCCTCATCTTTAAGCCTTTCAATCAGCGGTTCCACCGCCCGTAAATCACCCAACTCCTCTAGAGCCTCTGCGGCTGCTTCACGGGTAATGTGCCAAGGCTGTTTCAGAGCTTCGATCAGTGGCTCTACGGCTCGCGCGTCCCCAATTTTTGCCAAAGCCCTAACTGCCTGCTGAGGCTCGTGAAAAGACCCCTCCTTAAGCAATTGGATCAGCGGTTCGACGGCACGGGCATCACCTAACTCACCCAAAGCATGAGTAACAGCATCGTAGACATGGATATCTGAATCCCCAAGAGCATTGATAAACGGTACAACTATCCGCTCATCGCCCATACGGCTTAAAGCCCTGGCAACCTCGGAACGCGCGTAGCTATCTTGCTCATTTTTAAAAGCGTCGATTAGTGGTTCGATCGCCCGCTTGTCACCAATCCGATCTAAAGACATCGCAGCAAACCGACGCACAGACAAGTCAGAGTCATTTAGCAGTGCCGATATCAGCGGTTCAACTGCCCGCGCGTCCCCCACCTCACCCAACATAGAGGCAGTTTCCTGACGCACTTTGCAATCACTATCTTTAAGCAACTCGACTATCTGTTCAACATCTTGGTTGCCCTCAAACTTGCCCAAAGCAGAGATAGCTTGCTCGCGTACCTGGCTATTTTCATCTTTGAGCATATCGGTGAGCGGTTTAATAGCCCGATCATCCCGCAGCCTACCTAAGGCTCTGATGGCAGCTTCGCGCACTTGCCAATTAGAATTTCCAAGCTGAAGCATCAGAGGTTCAACCGCTTTTTTGTTGTCAATCCAGCGCAAAGACTCGATCGCACTCAAACGCACTTTGTCATCTCCGTCATCGAGCGCTTTTATCAGCGCTGGAACTGCGCGTTCATCCCCAATGTTGCCCAAAGCCTCAATCGCACTTTGTCGCACAAAACTATCTTCATCCTTAAGTGCATTAATCAATCGCAATTGCGA
>NZ_JANMZH010000636.1:0-2038 GCF_031383065.1 Microcoleus sp. OTE_8_concoct_300
CGCGAAGAGCCGGATTGAGCAAAATTGACAGGTAAAATCTGCTCGTAAGCTGTGCCGCCGGCAAGAGTGCCGCGGATGCGAAGTTGGCCGGGGGCTCGATCGCTCTTTTTGCCAAACAAAACCAGTGGCCCACTCGCAAACAAATCCGGCGTAGCGATCGGATAAATCTCCGGTTTTTCCCCCATTCCTTCCCAACTAATTTGAATATTAGTCAATACCGGACTATTAATTTGACGAAAAAACTTTTCTACCGCAGATGCCGACGGTTCATCTTGGCGAATTACTTGAGACGTGCCTCTTCCCACTTCCGCCAAACGGTTGAGCAAAAACCGATTCACCGAACTGCCGACACCAAAACTATAAAGTCGATTTCCCGGTTTCAGACTCTGCTGAACCAGAGCCAGCACTTCATTTTCATTACCAATGTAACCGTCAGTAATTAGTACCACACTCCGCAGCCTTCCCCTTGCCGCTGCCGGAAAATTCATCACTGCTTGAATGCCGTTAAGCAGTTCAGTGCCACCGTTAGCCTGCAACTTGTCGATATAATTAATTGCCCTTTGTCGATTTTCTGCTGTATTCGCTAAAGGAGTTGTTGAAAGCGCTGTGGCAGTGTTGGCAAAATCAATAATAGTAAAAGTATCGTTGGGATTGAGCCCTTGAATGAAGCGGCGCATCAACTCCTGAGATTTTGCCAGCGGTTCGCCCTCCTGAGAACCGGAAGTATCCATCAGAAACACGACATCTTTAGGTACAATTTGATTAGTTTTGTAATTTAATGCCGGAATCAGATAAGTAGCAAAATGACCGCCCCGCTTGTCCGATTGAGTCAAAATAGTTGCCCGAGTATTTTCGCCCGCCACTCGATAGCGCAGAATTAAATCTTTATTGGGAATTGTGTCAGAGTTAGCTAATTGGACTCGTACAATATTTCCGCTGCGGTCAGTTGTAATTTGATGGGAAGTAGAGCGGACATCGCCGATCGCCACTCCGGCATCTATTTCTACCTTCACAGCGATATTGTGACCTGATCTTGTTCCCGGAGGCAAAACAGGCGGGTTAATGCGATCGGCATCGGTATTAACCCCCCCCTGCCCCCCCCTTGCTAAGGGGGGGAATTGAGAATCGCCCTCCCTTGCTAAGGGGGGGAATTGAGAATCGCCCTCCCTTGCTAAGGGGGGGAATTGAGAATCGCCCTCCCTTGCTAAGGGGGGGTTGGGGGGGGTCGTATTTCTCGCCCCTAGAGACTCAGAACTATCGCCCCCCCTGAGTAAGGGGAGGTTGGGGGGAATCGTATTTCTCGCCCCTGGAGACTCAGAACTATCGCCCCCCATTGAATTGGGGGGGTTGGGCGGGGTCAGATTTCCCGAAATATAGCGAGGCCCTACCACCATTGGAAACACAAATTCGTAATCGCCATCGGCAAACTTGAGACTTTCGGTATAGCGAATCGTAACTTCAATTTTTTCTCCCGGTTTGATATTCGCCAGAGACTGAGTAAAAATATTGGATCGTTCTTGTTCCAACAAACCCGCAGTCCGACCTTGCTGTCTGGCTTGTTCGTAAATTTCCAAAGCTTCCTCGCGGAGTTTGATATCAGCTTTAATAGTGCGATCGCCTATTTTAATTTCCATATCATCCACCGCCGCTTCGTCGGGCAAAGGAAATACATAAACAGCTTCTAAAGATTCGCCAAAAGGATTTTCAAACTTCTGAACAACTTCGACGCGGGAGATATTGCCAGCAATTTTGGCTTTAACTTCAGTCTGCTTGAGAGGAAAGACTTGTTCTCGGGCCGTATTTTGAGTTTTGACGAACAAACCGCCGACAGGACACCGATTTTGTGGCGATCGGGCCCCATTGCACTTAACATCGTTACTAGCGAGGATTTTTGGCGACAGAGACGAATAATTTTCCCCAGGAGCTTTTGCCCGCGCCGCATCTGGAGCGAGCCACGCGCCACACTCGATCGCAGCGAGCAATGCGATACCAGCAGAAAGCAACCGTTGGGGGGATAGAACGCAGACAAACTTCATAG
>NZ_JANMZH010000659.1:0-5943 GCF_031383065.1 Microcoleus sp. OTE_8_concoct_300
ATTGTGGGATGGGCGTCCCGCCCGTTCAAAATGGACGGGCGGGACGCCCATCCCACAAACTTGTGGAAGTTATTTAATTCTCATTCCTAATGAAACGCAAGAGGAATTGATCGTCTTGATTGATATTGGGACGCAGGATGAAGTATATTAAGTGACGATCGCCCTTTTCAAACCAAGTGCGATCGGCCTTATTCTTCCCCGCTATCTTCTGGCTCATTTTCCGCCTCAAAATCCACCTTCTCATACATATCTGCTAGCGGTACTTCAACTTTAAAAAAATCAAAAACTAGCGCTGTATCCTCTTCATCGTACAGACTGTACGACCATCGCTTGTTTGCAAACTTGCAATACTGCTCTACATAAATTCGCGATTGGTCAATTAGAATATACTCTTGAAAGGTCGGCAGCGTTTGATAAAACTGAAACTTATCGCTGCGATCGTAACTTTTGGTAGATTTTGATAAAACTTCAATAATAACTTGAGGGTTTATTACCGTATCTTGGCGATTGTTGTAATACTCAGGTTTCCCTAAAATTACCATCACATCGGGATAAGTATAAAATCGCTTTTTCGGCATCCACAGGCGCACGTCACCCATGAAAACATTATAATCAAGTCCCTTAAGAGCAAGACGTAATGCTATACTCATATTCAGGGAAATGTGATTGTGATTTGTACTTGCACCTGTCATGGGAATAATTACTCCGTCGCAATATTCACTTTTAGACTCTGCTGTTTCTTCCAAAGCTAGATATTCTTCTGGAGTAAAGTATCGCTGTGCTGTTGGCTGTTCTGTTACTTGTAGACTAGCTGTCACGGTTTTTTATCCAATTCAATTCATATCTTGCGTCCAGTCTAACATTGCTCAAAAATGCGATCGCCCGAATCAAACATTCGGGCGATTAAGAATGGGATAGCTTCGCCGCGCGTGCTTTCAGACAGTCGCCACCAAAATTAATCGATCGGATCGAAAACAAGAGTCAATCGAGCACCGGGAAGCAGTTGTTTGAGAACTCGCAAGTGACCCTCTGCATCTGACCAACTGCGAAAGCGACCCACAACGACCCTTTGCAGATTCGGAAGCAAACGAACAACGATCCACGGTTTGAGACGTTTTTCATACCGCATAATAGATGTATCTCCTTTGTAAATTGGAGCCATAGCCAGTCCTTGCTTTTCCAGGGCGCGGGACTGGCTTTTGACTGATCCGGAGTCGGATTAGAGGAATTGTAACATAATAAGCCCAAATTTGTGTCACTACATTTTTAAGAGCAGAGTAACACCACGATCGAGAGCCTAAGCTTGTACCATTAAAAGCGTTAGTCAACAAACCAACTTTTACATTGAGCAAGCGCGTTCACGTCACGTTTCCTGATTACGTATATGAAGCTTTAGATCGATGGGCTGATAAACAAGGCAGATCCACAGCTAACCTGATAGCCTTTCTCGTGGAAACGGCTTTATTGGAAGCCCAACAAAGGGGAGAAGTACCCTCTGGGCCAGAAAAACCCAAAAGCGAGACTTAAAAAGTTCCCTCGTGGTTTACGGGTGCGTATCACCCGATCGCACTTATAGTTAGTTCGTAGGGTGCGTCGCCACCCAAAATCTCAGACTTGCATATCGATAATCTTAGTCCTGGACGCAGAAACCGGGTTTTTTACGAAAATATTGGCTCGTAGCCTTTAATATCGGTAAAAAACCCGGTTTCTTTGGTTTGATGTGTCCAGGACTGAATCTAAGGATCGCGAATTAAATAATTTACACAAGTTTGTGGGGTGGGCGTCCCGCCCGCCCTTTCTGGACGGGCGGGACGCCCATCCCACAAGAACCATCACGCATTGTAAGTTATTTAATTCTCATTCCTAATAGCGACGCACCTGTGCGCTCGATTAGCTTTCCCATACAACTTGACAAATCCACCGCACAATCGCTCCAATCAAATCAGATTGACTGGGTGAAAAAGCTGCCAGCGAATGCGCGTTATTCTCGCTAACAATAGCAATATTGCCGTCAAACTTGCTTAAATCGTTGACAAATGTCTCGCTAAATCCAGTCGCCTCTTCCCCCCGCGAGTTGTAGAATACTAAGATGAAAGATTTCTCGCTATCCATCAGCAGCAAATCCCAATAAGTTTGTAAATCTGCCATTGTTTTCGGTGTGCCATCCTCACTTTTGGGACAGCCTTGTTTCAGCATTTCGGTGTAAATCTTGGCGGCGGGGTTGTCGGGGTTGATGAAGTTTTTGCTGTCGATGCACAGGAGTTGGATTTGATTGGATAATTCGGCTTGATTATTGATTTCTCTGGCAATGTCTTGGGGGAAAGTTTGCCAATCGGGAACTTCGGGATGGGGTGTGGTGGGTGGATGGTGCCATGCGTGATAGAAGGTGGGGTAAGGGAGATTTTGGGCACAGTGCCAGATGACTTCGTAGGAATTTTTGAATCTCTCAAAGTCATTTTTGTAAGTCTCATCGGATAGGCAATTTTTTAAGGCAGTGACAACCCCTGTCATTTGCTGAGTTTCTGTCATTTTTGTTAAAAAAAAGGCTGCTGTCTCCTGTCTATATTTATCCTCACAGGTGAGGATAAATTGAGTTAAATCGGCGATCGGATATGGATATGGGTTGCCTTCGTCTATTTCCCCTAACCTATTTGTGTCTATTTTCCATAAGCTACCTGCTGCTAGCAACCGAATAAATTTATTCTCCGAGGTGCCGGTTAACTCAGTTAAAGCGGCAATCGAATCTGGGTGGCCTTCGTCTATTTTCCCTAAGCTATCTGCTGCCTGCCACCGAATATCTTCATTCTCAGAGGTGCGGATTAACTCAGTTAAAGCGGCAATCGAATCTGGGTTGCCTTCGTCTATTTTCCCTAAGTTACCTGCTGCCTGCCACCGAATATTTTCATTCTCAGAGGTGCGGATTAACTCAGTTAAAGCAGCGATCGCATCTGGGTTGCCTTGGCCTATTTTCCCTAAACTATTTGCTGCCTGCCGCTGGATAGATTCATTCTCAGAGGTACGGATTAACTTAGTTAAAGCGACGATTACTCTTGTACGATCGCTCTCTGGCAATACTGCTTTTGCTCCTTTTGCAATTGTATCTATAAATCTCCTCCACTCCTGTTTTTCAATGTTAAAATATCCAAATCCCCACTGGACAATTTGTGCAACGATCGCATCAGCCAAAGAACAATCCTTAAACTCATCAATTAATACAGCAGCTAGAAAATAAGCTCGATAACCATAAAATTCACGTTCAGTTCCCTGCTCAAACTCCACCAACGCCTTAATAAACGCTTCCTTCTCCTCCCTATCCACATCCTTTCGCCCCATCCACAACAACATCACCTCTTTCCACTGCCGCTCGAAAATCCGATAAATCCCCTGCTGCGGATTCTGCGGCACATGATTCAAGAAAAAGTGCCAATCCTCAATCTCGCACGCTGCAAAATATTCCTGAAACGTGGGATGATAGAAAGCATAAACAGATTTCAGCGGGTTTTCGGCATCAACTCCGACTCGATTCAGCCAACCTAAGTCAATTGCTTTTTCAAATAACTCTGGATGCGGTTGCTCCAGATGGTTGCTCACAAACCAATCCGGCAATATCGATTTATATCCAGCTTCAATTGCTGTCAGTGCCAACTTTCCCAAGGCAGCATTTAAGTTTGTTCTCTGTGCTGCTGTTGTCGGGAAAGCTTGTTTTTTGAAATCATAAAGCGCTGCGACAAATACCTCATAAAGTTCGGCTTTAGTATCCGGTAATTTTTGCTGTCCGAATTCCCAAGTTAAACACAGCAGGAATAACCGCAGGGGATTGCGTACTAAATCTTTGATTCGCTCTTTTCCCGGTTCGTCTAAGGCGGCGCGGAGATCCCCCCCCAGCCCCCCCTTGGTAAGGGGGGGAGTAAGAGAAGTAACAGAATTTTGCTCGTTTTCAATAGAGTAAACTTCTCCGGCTCCCCCCTTTTTAAGGGGGGCTGGGGGGGATCGGAACCATCGATCGATAAACAATTTCACCTGATCGCAATTCTCGCCGTCTCCATAGCTGAAATCGAGCATTCTATAAGTATCAAAATCAGACAGGGAATTCCCCGTAGCCTCCCAAATATTCAGGCGGCAACTGATTACTATTCGTACTTTATCAAATACCCGTTCTCTCAACTGTGGCGATAGAGTTCCCAGGGAATCCGCTATTCCCATTTCATCCGCGCCGTCCAACAGCAACCAGATTTTTCCTTCACTCAGTAATTCCTTAAATTCTTTCACCCATTCCGCAGGTGCAGCATCCAATTGTCCCGCCGCTATTCGCAGCCAATCTTCGATTAAATATTGGCACAAAGGTTTTTTCACCTCTGCTAAGGATATCCATACGGGCAAATATTCAGTTTCCGCCAATATACGATCGCCAATTTTGAACAATTGAGTGGTTTTTCCCGCACCCGGTTCGCCGATGACTGCAAGGCGTTTGCCCTTGCTTTTAGGGCTGTCGCTGTTAGCGAGGACTTTTTCGCAAAATTCGTCGTAACTGAGGGGAGTGAGTTTTTCGGCTTCCTGATAAGCTTGGGAACCTGTTTGAGGGGAAAAATCATCGCGGCGCTGGGGTTTTTGCTGGCGTTCGATTAATCCCAAGGGGACGTGAATCTCGTTGAGGTCTATTTTTCGCCCTAAGTCGTTAACAAAAAAAGTGTTGGCTGCTTGTCGCTTGGTTTGGGCTGCGGCGCGGCAGGTTTCGCGCCAGTCAATTTGGGTTGCTGGCAGTGAGGGTGGGCTCCATTCGTGGCGATCGACAATTTCGGGTATTTCTAAATTTAAAGCTTGGGCGAGCCAAGTAATACAGTCTCTCCTAATTCGCTCTTTTTTAAGAAACCGCTTAACCGTGTCAATACTCACCCCTGACTTTTCTGCCAAATCCCCGTGAGTCCAACCTTTCTTATCCGGTTTTTCAGGCCTGGGCAATTGGGCCATTCTTTCGAGAACTTTCTCTAATCCTTCTGGAGTAAGTCCTATGGTGCTGGAATTGGCAGTTTTGCTCATCGGTGGTAAGTGGAGAGATTGCAACTATTCATAGTTTAGTGAATAGCTAGGGAAAAATCCTAGTGCAGATCGGTGCAGTTCAATCTGCACTGTTTTGCTCTGGATGCTGCCGCTGGTATGCGGTTATTTGTAGATTATGACATTTAGGAATACCGCCATGAAGTTCAAAGATATTGTAAAAAATCACAAATTCACCTGCGTTGCTGGACAATTGACCGAGTTTGGCATCGTCAATTTAATCTCGTGGTTAGATCCAGTTTCAGGATTTTGGATTGGTATTGTTTGCTTGGTTTGGCATATTTTCCAGGATATTAGGGAAGAAGACGAAGAAGACAGCGATAGTCACTCCAAATAGGTTCGCAGCATCGGACTTTAGTCCTCGGTTGGGAATGAGAATTAAATAACTTCCACAAGTTTGTGGGATGGGCGTCCCGCCCGTCCAAAAAGGACGGGCGGCACGCCCATCCCACAATAACAATTAAAATTGTAAGTTATTTAATTCGCGAGCCTTGGATCGTAGCAGCAAATTTTAGGTCGATCGCGGGCGGGAACTCTTAGAACCGCCCCGACAAACGTGAAATCTGCTGTATTAGCTTCGGAAAGATCGCACGGACGATCCTTAATTCGCCCGCACAAAACAAGAAACCCTCCCCAACAAGGAGAAGGGAGGGTGAAAAGACAGTGAAAAATTTCAGTTTTTGCAGAATTAACAATAGGTCGTCACATCCTCGCCACACTCGTCAGCCAAATAACACAAAGCTCGAAAGCGCAGCCCAACCACTTGCTCGTAAAGCGGATTTAACTTGCACAATGGCGGAATGGATAATCAGGATCGCGAATTAAATAACTTACAATTTTAATTGTTATTGTGGGATGGGCGTCCCGCCCGTCCAAAAAGGACGGGCG
>NZ_JANMZH010000805.1:0-1165 GCF_031383065.1 Microcoleus sp. OTE_8_concoct_300
TGAGAGTTTGCCACCGTTCTAATTTAACCCAGGAGGCATCTGGGGAGCGATCGGCACCATTGGGCAGTTGAAAACCAGTAGAAGAGTCAAATACTACTCCTAGCTTGGTTTGGCGATTCCACTGCCAGAGTTGTCCTGACATATCTTGGTTGCGTTTGCCTGTATCGCTTCCTGTGGGGGGCATAACAATTAATTCTCCTGTAGCTGTTCTCTCTAGTCTTAAGTCACGGTTGACGGCAGCAATTTGCTGGAACTGTTCGTGAGTTACTTTGAAGGTTTGGGGAATGGTAATGGTGTTGTTGAGCATATTGTGGGACCTCGCGATCGGCTATTACCTATTTTGACTATTTTAAGCCCAATTTTTTACTGAAATCTGCATCATATTTTGCTTGAGCCCAATTTTGGGCAGACTTAACTTTTTCTGGGTTTAAACCATAAGCTCCCTCAAAGTTAGCTCCAGACAAATCTGCGTCTTTGAGAATGGTATCTGGCATATAAGTTTTCACAAAACGAGTCCCTTTAAGAATAGCTTTGGATAAGTCACCTCCTGTCAAGTCGGCTTGCGAGAGGTCAGCTTGCGAAAGGTCAGTACCTTGGAGAATGGTATGTGGCATATATAGCCTTTCTCAGAAAGATGAGAACTGGGCATAGGGCATAGGGCATAGGGCATAGGGCATAGGGCATAGGGCATACCTCACTTTTTTGAGAACCGCTATAAGTATTCACAAAATTAGCTTCTCGGAGATTAGCTCTCGATAAATTAGCTTTTGTCAAGTCAGCTTCCGTGAGCTTGGCTTTCGAGAGGTTGCCGTCTGACAAATCAACCCCAGGCAGATAAAAGTTTACTAATATATTGCTATCAGCTAAATCCTTTTGTTTTCAAGTTGATCATCTTCCCAAAGATATATCTATTCTCAGAACTTACCCACTCCGATCGAAGAAACCGGGTTTTTATGGGTTTCTGCGTGCTGTGACGAAGTTTTCAAGGGAAAAACCAGGTTTCTGACTACTCGTGCCTAAATCTCAAGCGATCGCTAATTTTTAAATCGAGCAGTTATGCTGGAACGATCGCCTCTTGAAGATGGATAATATTTCCCTCGGAATTTAAGATATAAAACCATTCCCTCGGAATGATACTTTGATTCAGTATTTTGAGATGATGGCT
>NZ_JANMZH010000806.1:0-4601 GCF_031383065.1 Microcoleus sp. OTE_8_concoct_300
TGCTTCTGTTATGGGAATAATAGCATATTGTCTGGTTTCTGGTTGTGCCATGAATAATTTTACTAAAGGACCTTCTGTCATAAGAACCTCAAATCTACACTGCCATGAAGTATGAAGTGGAATGTAATAATACGTCAAGAAAGATTATTACCGCATTGTGTGGAGTATGGAGTGCTGGCTATTCCGAAAAAATGTGAATTGAAGTCAACATTTAAATTCAGAGTGCAAGAAGTAAACGGAAACACAAAAGAATACTTAATTGGCTAAATGTCATGAGAACGTGACAACTGTATGTTTGAAATAAAACGGAGAAGAAATCAAAAAAGTGAACCATTATAAACATCTAGGACAAACATTAAGCAACAAAGATAATGATATGATTGCAATTGAAAAACAATTGATGAAAGCAAAAATAACATGGTGAAGAATCGGAAAGATTATAAAGAAAAGAACATACACAAATCCAAAATCATGTGTACACATTTATTCTATAAAGTGATAATCCAGTTTGTACCAGTATATGGGTCATGGGTCGGAATAATGGGTTTTAACAGATAGGATATATCACGGGTCACGGGGAGACATATTACAATTTACAATGAAAGATGATGTATGGACAATGGACATATCCAGAAACAAAAATGACATTGGAATGATATCTGACCTATTAACGTTGGAAGTATCTATTGAAAAAAGAAAGGTACCATATTTTGCTTATTGCGGGAAACTTACCGACTGACAATAAGGAATGTGAGATATGTTAAAAAAATATTAAAAAGGTGAATGCTTAATCTGGTTTGGTGTTTGGTGGCCAGAAACCTGTATTTGGTTTAGCCCTTTTTTTACGAAAATTTTTCGCTATTACCAGAAGATTAGGCCAAAAACCCGGTTTCTTGAGCTTGGTGCGTAAGTCCTCATTTACTTATCAGCCTCAACTCAGTGGTTTTATGCAAAGCTTTGTAAAGACTGCCTGAAAGCACTGGAAAAACCTGGTTTCGGGATTTGAAGCGCGATCGAATTACCAGTTAAAAATCCGGCAGGGAATTAATCATAGCTGTATCTGGCAACAGATCGATCCGTGCGATCGACTATCCAATCTCAAATCCAAAATCTAATATCTAAAATTGGTTGACAGCGGGCACCTTATGCGGCTACGCTGTGAATTGAGAGGTTGCTTTGCTTGCATAGGAGGCAACCCGCGTCACCCAAAAATTTAGTTGCACTGCCCAAAGCTGCTGGTAACAGCAATGGACAGCATAACCGCCAAACTGCAGAACCAGTCTGGAGGCTAACAGAGCATTGTAACATTCTCTGTGGCCGCCCTGCTGTGTCTTAAAATGCGGGGCGGCTAGATTTTTGGGTTTCCTTAGAAAACCCAAAGTCAGGAGAACATAATATGTCACAGGAATTCGTGCCCGACGAAAACGAATCCGTAAGCGTTGCCCTCGAAGAGGATTGTCAAAATTCCGACTCAGCAGCCATATCGGAACAGGATGTGCTGCTGGTAACGGTTGTGGGTTCGCCCCAGGGTGTCCGGGAAACGATTCTTACTTTGTACCGATTGGGATTTGCACAAGTTGGTGATTGGAGTCCCCTACAGCGCGCGGCAACTGCTGGGCACGTGATGAGTGTGCTGATTCGTCGTAAAGTGCGATCGGGCCAGACTACGCCACCGGGAAAATAAGTTAAGCCACAGCCAAAGGACACAACAATCTTGTGTCCCTAGGAATGATATCTTGACTGGTTCCCAGGCTCAGGCTTGGGAACCGATATCACTCTTGACCGAAAGCATCCAGGATACAAGCCCAAAATTGGTAAATTTATATGGAAATAGGCTAACCGGATATCGGATGAGCCCCTTTCCAATGTCGGTTGGGATTTCGCTCGCCCCTACTGCCCAACGCCGGTATTTCATACTTACTTTACGGAGGAAATGGAGCTGATTTAGGATGAATCCCAGCGTAGTAAACAAGCACTTTGCGTTGGTCTTCATCCGGTACATAAAATACTCGGTCTGAGCTTGTTACTTCATACTCCCATGCACCTTTGTAGAGTTTACCTTTTAAGGGAAAAACTCTCTTTTGTTTTCTTGCCATTGGCGCATTACCGAAAATTTTGGGTTTAAAGCCCCGTCCTTATAGGACGGATTTAATTTCCACATATTGTAAAGAATAATTAAAAAATACATATTTTGCAAGTAAAGATTTCCCTAGAAGCGATAAAATACTGTGATGATAGTTTTAGAGTTTAAGTTAAAAGGCAAAGCGGAGCAATATCTGATTATCGATGAGATGATCAGAACAGCTCAATTTGTCCGAAACAAAACTCTTAGATACTGGATAGAGAATCAAGGAGTTAAGCTAGTCGATCTGTACAAACAATGCGCCATTATGGCAAAAGAGTTTGAATGGGCAGGCAAGCTTAACTCAATGGCACGTCAGGCTTCTGCTGAGCGTGCCATTTTTGCTATCCAGCGTTTTTTCGCTAATTGCAAAGCAAAAATACCAGGCAAAAAAGGATACCCGCAGTTCAAGAGGCATACTCGCTCCGTTGAGTACAAAACTTCAGGGTGGTTACTTTCTTCCGACAAAAGATATTTAACTTTTAAGGACGACTTTGCTGCTGGAAAATTCAAATTAATTGGCAGTCGGGATTTGCATTTTTATGCACCAGATGAGATTAAACGAATCAGGGTTGTGCGTCGTGCCGACGGATACTACGCCCAATTTTGCATCAACGTGGAGCGGAAAGAGGAGCCTATCTCTACTGGCAAAGCCATTGGAATAGATGTGGGATTAAACCATTTCTATACCGACAGCGATGGCGAAACAGTCGCCAACCCTCGCTACCTCCGAAAAAGTGAAAAAGCTTTGAAGAGATTGCAGAAGCGAGTTTCTCGAAAGAAGAAAGGCTCTGGTAATCGAAAAAAAGCTATCAACAAGTTAGGAAGAAAGCACCTGAAGGTTAGTCGGCAGCGTAAAGACTTCGCTATAAAGACGGCGTTGTGCGCGGTGAAATCTAGCGATTTCGTAGCCTACGAAAACCTTCAAGTTAAAAATATGGTCAAAAACCATAAACTTGCTAAGTCGATCAGCGATGCAGCGTGGTCACAATTTGCTCAGTGGTTAGAGTATTTTGGAAAAGTATACGGCAAAACAGTAATTGCTGTTGCTCCTCAATACACCTCACAAGAGTGTTCTAATTGTGGCAATCTTGTTAAGAAGACGCTATCAACCAGAACTCATATTTGCGGCTGTGGGGCGATATTGGATCGGGATCATAACGCTGGAAAAAATATTTTAACCAAAGGGTTGAAGCAAGCAGGAATTAGTTTGAATTTAAATACGGTGGGGCACACCGAAATTAACGCTTGGGGACAGAACGATCTCTACTCCTTGGTGGCGACATCAACGAGCAAATCGACTGATTGATCCAAGAATCCTCGCGACTTCAGTCCGAGGAGTGTCAAATAAATCCTGATAGCACCGACGAGTATTCTCAGAAGCACGTAACATTAAGGCTTCCCAATCCCGGTTAACCCGTCGGTTTTTCGCTACTACTAACCAGGGCGATGCAGGTACTTGCGCGATAAGTTTGACTTCGTTTTCTTTAGCAGATGGCTTTGTTCGCGGTGGTGTCAGCGGTTCTTCAGGAGGTTCTACCAACTCTGAAAGCACAGGCGCTGGTGCGGGAATTTCGGCTTCGGCTTCAAGAGTTGCGGGTGATGGTGTCGGCTGTTCTTCAGGAGACACCGGGCTTTCCGAATCGTCGGGAATGGTTGCAGAGTGCGTCATACAGCAGCAGATTCGGTAGTGTTTTCTGCAGTCGGTTTTGTCAGTAACACTTCGTCAATTTCATCGCTGAAAGCTGCGGCGAGTTCGGGGCTAGAAATTGCGATCGCGCTTTCATGCCATTCATAAATCGTTGCCTCAATCCGAGCCCAAGCCGCAGGTTCCGATTCCACAAGACGGTAATCTTTCTCTATTTCTGCGATCAGTTCACTGAGTTCCGCCTCGTCAAATACTTTTAGCCACGCATAGGGATGTTCTGAACCAATCTCTTCTCCCAGACGCAACCGATAAGCAGCGGCCGTCACCTCAAAGACTTTCAAGGAAAGGGCGGCGGCTTTTACCAACAGCGCCATCTCGTCGCGGCGCAGCAAAGCAAAATGCTGGTCGTTGCGAGTGATGGTGATAGGATGATCCATCGCCAAATCCAGCACTCTACCTGGTTGCCGGTTCAATTCGGTGGCGGTAATTAATTCATCGCCGTACACCAGGCGCAAAGATTCACTCAGCATAGCTTTTTCACCTCTATCAACATGGGAACGCTTTTCAATTGTATACGTAGAATTCTACGTATTTACCAAAATCTTTCCGAGTTTTACCACTAGGACTTACCCACGGGGTCAGAAACCGGGTTTTTCGGAGAATACTCGTTACAAACCGCAAAAACCGCAAAAACCCGGTTTCTTTGGTTTTGCTAGGACTTACCCACGGGGTCAGAAACCGGGTTTTTCGGAGAATACTCGTTACAAACCGCAAAAACCGCAAAAACCCGGTTTCTTTGGTTTTGCTAGGACTTACCCACGGGGTCAGAAA
>NZ_JANMZH010000807.1:0-1053 GCF_031383065.1 Microcoleus sp. OTE_8_concoct_300
CAGGACTTTAATTTTAATATTAGGAGTGCCGACAGTTGCGATCGCACGATCGGGACTAGCAACAGGCAAATCATTAACAGCTATCCTGCCCAAACGAAAGGTAGCGCTTCCCTGGTCAGTATTGTCGCCAAAAAATAGGAAACTCGGCAATCTGTAAGGATTGAAACTTAAAGGAGGCTGGCTTTGTCCTGGGTTAAACTGGATTTGACGCAGCGGCCCCGTCAGGATTGCAGTTGGGGAATTATTAGCAAAAAGTTCATAATTGCTGCCTTGTACTTTCAGGACATAATTGTTATTTGAAGTTAGATTGAATCCCGGCGGAAGTGTAGCAGTTTCAGCTTCGACAAAAGTAGCTGACTGACCAAAAATTTTATTATTTTTAAAACCCAATTCTAAACCGTTCAACCCGTCGCTGCTAATAGCTGTGACGCTGAAACCCGCGCGGTTGGGGTTGCTAGTTTCTGTGGGAATTGCTGCATTAAAAGATATCGTATAACCAGCCGTGCGGTCTAATGTGGCGGTGGTGAAAGGCGGCAATATCGCTGCAGTCTGACCCGGAAGCAGCGAGGTTGGATTGTAATTGGTGTAACCCGCATAGCCAGCATTGCTATTAGGAGTGTAGATGGTACGAGTATTGATGCCCGTTGTGTTTGGTGTAAACGCACCTGTAGCCAGAGCAGCCGTAGAACCCGGAGGGAAAGGGAAAGGAAGTGGCGTACCGGGCGGGGCTATTTGTCCGTAAGCAAGGGCGGTGCTACTGGGCGTCCCTATGCCGGGGGGCGTTCCGGCTGGAAGGTTGGTAATCGCGTCGTAGAGGGTAATGTTGGGCATGATGTATCTAAAGGTAGATGTTTTCCTGAGTTTTAGAATTCAAGCCTAGCAAATTTACCGATCGGTGTCACCGTTTTTCTACCTGCGAGCAAAAAATTTACGCAATCTTTAGACCTCTTGCAAAAGTCCTTTTCATAAATTTATTGGACGGGGAAGATTACCAAACCACAAAAAAAAAAAAATATTGTTGGTTTGGGATATTGACCGGGCGAGTTTTTTTTT
>NZ_JANMZH010000702.1:0-1250 GCF_031383065.1 Microcoleus sp. OTE_8_concoct_300
AGACCATGCCGTTAAGTTGGCACGGTGCGTCATCGCATCAAACGATGTAGTCGCCTACGAAGACTTGAGAATCAAAAACATGGTGAAGAATCATTGTCTAGCGAAATCGATCAACGATGCATCTTGGTATCAGTTTCGGGTGTGGTTAGAGTACTTCGGCAAGGTGTTTCAAAAGATCACAATTGCCGTTCCACCTCACTACACGAGCCAAGAATGCTCTAGTTGCGGTGTGATTGTTAAGAAGTCGCTTTCGATTCGCACTCATATTTGCGAGTGTGGTTGTGAGCTAGATCGAGATCACAATGCAGCTAGAAACATCCTCAGTCGGGGATTGGGTACGGTAGGGCATACCGGAACCTTTGCACCAGATGCAAGCAACGCTTCAGGAGAATCGACCTCTACATTGGCTGGTGAGAACCTGTCTTTGCAAGTTGGCTCATAGATTGAAGAATCCCATCCGCCATGCGGTGGGGAGTGTCAAACGAGTATTAATACGAATATTCTGTTTTTTGAGAAGGGCGATCGGACGAAGGAGGTGTGGTTTTTTGAGCATCCTTATCCGGTGGGGTATAAGTCTTATTCGCGATCGAAGCCGTTGACGATTGGGGAGTTTGAGCGGGAGAAAAAGTGGTGGGGTGGGGCAGCGAGGAAGGGGCGGCGAAAGAGTGAGTATGCGTGGAAGGTTTCGGCGAAGGAGATTGCGGAGCGCAATTATAATTTGGATTGCAAGAATCCTTATGCGGTGGAGGTGAATCATGGTGATCCGGAGGTGTTGATGGAGGAGTATTTGGAGATCGATCGTCAGCTTGAGGAGGCTTTGAATGCGTTGAAGAATGAGTTGATGGATGCGTTGAACTGACCGAGGTTGTCGCTTGATGTTTGGAGTACAATAAATCAGATTGAGTCTTAAGGTATCGCCATGAAAGAAACCTGTTATTTCACCACCACGATCCAAGCAGGTAACCGTCTGGAGATTGATCTACCTAATTTTTCGATCGGACAAACGGTAGAAGTCATCATCATCACTGAAACTCCGAATGTAGACCCCCAACCGATCGATCGCAGCGCTTTTCTCAAACTGCCGATCGCCGATCGTCATCGGATTTTAGAACAACAAGCCGAAGCTGCCCTTCCTCACTACCAGCAAGATACAGAATGGCAAGAATGGCTCAACGTTGATATCGCAGAAATCCATGCCTAGTAGTCCTAAACGTGGCGAAATCTGGCTTGTCAATCTTGATCCAGTTTCG
>NZ_JANMZH010000707.1:0-1034 GCF_031383065.1 Microcoleus sp. OTE_8_concoct_300
CCCTGAATCGGGGCGTAAATTTCTCCAAAGACCTCCGATAAAAACTGCTCAGATTTGAAACACTTACTCCTAATTCTTCGGATATTTTCTGCCAACTTGCATCTTCTATTACTCTTTTGACAAGCAATAATTGAAAATTGACGTGCGGGTACTTTGTCATCGCTTCGCTTTTAAAAGCATCGTCCGGGTCTTCTTGAATCATATCGATCAAAGCTTCTTCAATTCGATAGAAGTCAGGTTCAGCTTGCTGTTGTAGCTTGTTGAAGATTAAGTTCATATTTCCATAGTATAAAGGTTTTAAATCCTTTATACCTATAACTTTAGGTGTAGCTTCTTGAAAACATTTAATCATCAAAAAGTTTACCCATTGGCTGACTTTTTTGTCAGGTCGGTAATTGTGAACTTCCTTGCAGATCCGCAACATCAAATCCTGTTTTGCTTCGACAAGAATCTCCTGATAATCATCGTAGGAAAAACTCCGATTTTTAGGACTATTAATGATTTTATACTTTTCGAGCTCCATGAATAATTTGGTAACAGCTTTTTGTCGCTCTACAGTTTTAGGCGGGTGATTTTTAGCAGCTATAGCTAGCTGTTTAAGTCGATCGTCAATTTCACCGTTACTAGACATATCTTGTTCCAAGGATACTCAGAAAAATTGTCTTCAACCAGCTATGCAAGTCGCGGAGTTCCGCTAATTCTCTCGGCGCGAGATTGGCTGGTGCGACCCCTCCGGGAGATCGATCGCATCCTCCTGCATAGCCCTCTATTCCTCTATCTGTCTGGATCTGGGATTTTTATGCAAAATCGCTGCATAATTTACAAAAGTTTATATTATAGATGTCAGGACACTCCAAAAGCCCATTAGTGTCAACTTAACGTTAAACCCAGTCAGAGACGGCGGTTTGACGATTGAGGCCAGATCCCCCCTAGCCCCCCTTAAGAAGGGGGGGACATGAAGCACTCAAAGTCCCCCTTCTTAAGGGGGATTTAGGGGGATCTAGACGGGAGCGTAAAACCCAAATTTTTCATAG
>NZ_JANMZH010000727.1:0-1394 GCF_031383065.1 Microcoleus sp. OTE_8_concoct_300
TGAAATTTTATGGCGGTTTATTAAGTATGAATGGATTGAGATATCTGCTTACAAGAGTTGGGGAACTTTTGTTACCTCTGTGGAAAAAATCCTGAAAGAATTTGGAGAAAACTATGTAATTAATTTTGTCTAGCTACTTAAAAGAGGCTGGCACTGATAACCCTGAAGCAGGGGAGCGGATACTTTCAAGCATGACAGAACTGGAGCTCAGCTTCTATCAAATTACCGACATCAGCGTCCTCGGCTCGCTCACCCATCTGACCACACTCAATCTCAGGGGCAATAGAATTACCGACATCAGCGTCCTCGGCTCGCTCACCAGTCTGACCACACTGTATCTCCGCGAGAATCAAATTACCGATATCAGCGCCTTGCGCTCGCTCACCAATCTGACCACACTGTATCTCCGCGAGAATCAAATTACCGATATCAGCGCCTTGGGCTCGCTCACCAATCTGACAACACTGGATCTCTACAACAATCAAATTACCGACATCAGCTTCCTCGGCTCGCTCACCAATCTGACAACACTGGATCTCTACAACAATCAAATTACCGACATCAGCTTCCTCGGCTTGCTCACCAATCTGACAACACTGGAGCTCTTCGACAATCAAATTACCGACATCAGCTTCCTCGGCTCGCTCACCAATCTGATAATACTGAATCTGGGCTGCAATCAAATTACCGATATCAGCGCCTTGCGTAAGCTCACCCATCTGAAAAAACTGGAGCTCTTCGACAATCCAATTACCGCTATGTGCGTGTCAGGCGAACTCGCACAGAAACGTCTTATTCTCTCGACTACGCCAATTGATACTCAAAAAGCCACAGAAGCCATCAAAGTTGCCTATGCCGCTATTGGGCTAGAACAATCCTCCGTTATTATTTGCAGCAGTCCCCGCGACGCTTATCTCCAAATCTTCAACTTGCTCAAACACGAGCATTCACAAAACTGCTCAGAGGAATGGGACAGCAATAGATTGGGGCAAAAGCTAGACAGGGAATGGATATCCCCATCGATGGTGAGAGAATTTGCAAGTCCGGCGGTGTGGGAGTATGAGCTCTCTTGCATGACGATCGAGTCCGAAGCAGACAGCACACTGAGTTCGCTATTCAACGAATTGGTTGACGAATATAAGGCATCGGAACAACAAACGAAGGGGAATGTTTTTCCCGCTCATTTGTTCGACCTGAGATACCCTGAAACCCCCACGACTTTGTTTGAAAAAATCTATTTGACCCAATTGTATAGGGAGCATAACAGTTATGCAATCAGTATAAATACTGATGATAATTTAAGCTGCTGCTTTGAGATTGACACCAATCATTCCATTTAAGTAAGCTACTCGATGAGCCAAGACTTGCGGGACATTTTGCTCATTCCATTGTGC